>NZ_JAYGHP010000002.1:300000-481314 GCF_034932065.1 Crocosphaera sp. UHCC 0190 | reverse complement strand
TAGATATATAGGGCAGGAAGTTTCCGAATCTACGCCTAACCAGATGGTTGAAATACCATGTATCAAGAGCAGTAGTTCTTGAGGGTAGGAAGCCCCACCCTCAACGCAGTAGGGTGGGGTACTTCACTGTAATTAGTCAGACAAAAATAAACGACAATGTATTAACTTTTGTAACAGAAGGATTGAACTCCCTTGAGTTTTTTAGCAAATAATAAAAACAAAATAATATCTATGGGTGATTACTAATGGTTTGACAGCACTGAGATAGAATTTCATAACAGTGATCAAAATTTTGTATTTGTTCCTCTAATAAATGAGGCGAAATAGACATATTTAGTTCCCTAGGTTTTCTCATAATTCGGCCAGAACGAATATTTTCTTTAAAATCACCCACATGACGCTTACCAGTCGTATTTAAAATTTGATAGTTTTCTGAAAATGCTACTTGAGTATTCAAAAAATTTTGCAAAATTTGAAAGACTGATTCACTTTCATTAATCAATTGATGATGAGTAATCAAAAGGCTGCGTTTTTTATCATTAATAATTTGTGAATATTTGGTCAAACTTGATAAGCGTTGACTGTAATAATCTATTGCTTCTTTTTCTGTCCAATGAGGTTTATGATCTAACATACTCATTAAGGTTCTTTTGGGTTCTCGAACCAAAAAAATAAAATAGAAATTATCTAACTTTAAAAGATTTTCATTGAGTAATTTATTATCATGTAAGAGCTTATCCAAAATATAAGTATGATTCATTTTTAACTTACCTAAATCCTGAATATTTGTAAATACCTGACTATGGAAATAGACTTTCGACATTAAATGCTTAAAATCGGCTTCAGAGGAATAACGAATATGGGTTTCTCCATACCCCTTGATGGCTGGGTTAGAAATCACAATATGAGTTAACAATGAAGATCCAGAACGCATATGACTCAGAATGAAAAGCACTTTATAAGCATCTTTTTTGAATGAAACTTCATAGGGGTTTGAAGGGGTTTGAATCCGAAGATCGTAGTATTTATAAATTAGACTATTTTTAAAGAATCTGATGGCTTCACGGAAGGATTTAATCATATTATTCCTTGTGATATAGTCAACTATATTGATTAACAATTACAACAAAAATATCAAGAAGAAGCAGAATTATACGTCTCTAAAAGTTGAAACCAAGCTTCTAAAATAAGATCATAATATCCTGCTTGTTCTAAGGGATATTCCCCTTTTTCAATCAGTTGAATGAGCTTAGGAAGTGCCTCTATAAACTCGGCACTGTGTTTAGGGGGATGAATAGTCCAAGCCTGAGTTGATAACAAATCTGCTCTAACAAAATCCGTTGCTAATAACCTTTCACTGGTCATTGGTTCAAAGGATTCAATGGCACCTTTAACCGGGCCCTTTGTGTTACGCAATCTGCGCTCAATTTTACCGGCTATTGTTTGTAAAGGTTGGGGTAAATGACGGGATAAAAGAGGTGGGAATTTCCACATTAAAGGAATGGGAGACAGTTTTGCAAAGCGGTTTCGATCTACTAAATAAGCCCTCATACTAAAAAATTTATGGCTATAAAATCCTCTCTCATCTATCACAAATGTTTCTGGATCAACCTTTTTTCCCTCTGGATGAGGGGGGCCACAACGGGGCCGAATTGCCCCAATTGTGGGAACTGATTCCATCAATTTTATGGACTCACTAATCCAGTCATAATCTTTCTCTTGATATAACAGCATATCAGCATCAAAATGCAAATAATAATCGCTGGCCGATGCTTCTATACAATACAAAGATGCGTAAACGGTTGACCCTTTCCAATTATGAGTATGGGTGAGCATTTGTGGTGCTTGTTCTGAGCCAAAATATTTTTCATAAATTGTTTCAATCAAATTTGGACTATAGTCAATTTTGACAATTTTATCAATTATTCCTTGATCAATTAAAGTTTGACAAGCTTGATCTAATTGTTCTTGACTCCCTGTATCATATCGATAGCGTTTATCCCCCGTTAAAGGGGCTGTATCCATCGCTATAACCCTTTCAACAAAGGGATAGTTGCAGGAGCGAAGGAGATGGGGAATGGTGTGTAAGATATAAGGAACATCGGTTCTAGCGACAAGAATCCACAGTGATATGGCTAATTTTTGCGAAGATTTTCTTTCATTTTTTGTCTTTGTGAAAACGATTCGATTATTTAAAACTTCCATACCCGTTACCTGTTGCATAATTAGCTGCTCTACACAACCAAAATAAAAATGATTTTTAACTCTTTAAAAGTTAAAATAACAGCTATATTAATATTTTTCAAATGTCATCAAAAATACCCAAATCTATCTATTAATAGACATATTTACCTGTCAAATTTACATCTGTCTAATAATCTCTATATTTAGATGTATGATTAAAATTTCTTATCTTTCAAATTCGGGTAGTGATGAATTTTGCCTCAACCCCTAACGCCTATTCTGAGATATTTTTCTCACAACTGAAATAGGACTGTTATATACTAGAAATAGGGTGGAGTTTTTGAATGTTTTTCTTATTGTTAGCTTACTAAGCTTCCCTTTTCTTATCCCGAACTCACCTTAACTTATGTTTACATGGAAAAAATCAGCATCATTATACCCGTTTTAAACGAAGAAAAAATTATCGAAAAAGTTTTAGAAAATCTCGTCTTAAATGCTAACCTCGAAGTTATTATTGTGGATGGCTACAGTCAGGATAAAACCGTTAAAATTGCTCAAAATATGGGATTTCAAGTGATTATTGTTGGCCAAATGGGCCGGGCTTATCAAATGAATCAAGGTGCGTCTATTGCTACCGGAGATATTCTTTTATTTCTTCATGCTGACACGATCTTACCTGACAATTATCAAACAATTATTAAAAATATCTTATCAGATCCCCAAACCCTTGCGGGAGCGTTTGAATTAGGTATTGATAGTCAACAGCTTTCTTTTCGTTTGATTGAAAGGTTAGTTAATTGGCGATCGCGTTTCTTT
The DNA here is from genome assembly GCF_034932065.1 of Crocosphaera sp. UHCC 0190. Lineage (NCBI taxonomy): Bacteria > Bacillati > Cyanobacteriota > Cyanophyceae > Chroococcales > Aphanothecaceae > Crocosphaera > Crocosphaera sp. UHCC 0190. Next base: position 478,314 of record NZ_JAYGHP010000002.1, on the reverse strand, counting down.
TCCCTTCCCTATGGAGATCAAGCAATTTTTATCAAAACCTCAATATTTCGAGAAAGCGGAGGGTTTGCTCAGCTTCCTATTATGGAGGATTTTGAATTTATTCAAAGGCTAAAAAAACGGGGTAAAATTGCCATTGCTTCTGCTAAAGTTACCACTTCTAGTCGTCGCTGGCAAAAATTAGGTATCTGGAAAACAGCCCTAATTAACCAATTAATTATTATCGGTTATTATTTGGGGGTTTCTCCTCACCAATTAGCGCGTTTATATGGAAGAAAATAATACAGTCTATGTTATTCTAAAGTAATAACAGAAACCCAGTCCTTATAATCGAAATCCTTATTTTCCGTAATCCCTGATAACTTATCTTTTAATTGTTCAGTAATCGGACGATTAGCAGGAAGTTTAAAGGTTTCAATTTGTTTCACAGGGGAAATTTTGGCCGCGGTTCCGCACAAGAAAACTTCATCAGCAATAAATAATTCTGATTTATCAATTGGTCGTTCAATAGTAGGAATTCCGAAATTTTTTGCCAAAGTCAGAATACTATCTCTGGTGATTCCTTCCAGGATATCTTGTTCAAATCCAGGAGTAATTAAGTGACCATTTCTGACGATAAAAAGGTTCATTCCCGTTGCTTCACAAACCTTTCCTTGAGAATTCATTAAAATCGCTTCATCAAACCCTGATTCTACCGCTTCCGTTTTCGCTAAGGCAGAAGTAATATAAGCTGCACTAATTTTTCCTCTTAAGGGGAAACTGCGATCTTCTTGACGAGTCCAAGAACTAATCCGACAACTAATGCCATCGGGAGATAAATAATCTCCCATTTCCAAACCATAGACAAAGAAATCTTTTTCAATGTTATGAAGTCGGGGAGCAACTCCTAACCCCGAACTGTAAACTAAAGGCCGCATATAAAAGGATTTAGACGGTTTATTTTTTTTGACAAAATCAATAATAACTTGTTGTAGTTTATCAGCAGGTAAATCATAATTGAGAAACTTGGCACTTTGACTTAATCGCTGACAATGACGCTCTAAACGAAATAATAAGATTTGATTCGGATTTCCTGGATCGGGAATTCCACGCATTCCACCAAAGGCCGCTGTCCCGTAATGTAGTGCATGGGTTGCGATAGAAATTTTGGCGTTTTCAAACGGGATGAATTGGTTTTCAAAGTAAGCAATTGGCAGAAAATTGTGCATCGTGGGTTCCGTTATCAGTTATCCTTAAATTGGTGAGGGCTTTCTTGTCCCAAATCCTCATTATACTCATAAATTCAGAGACAATTCTCTTTAATTTTCCCCTAACCAACCCACTAAATTCTCTGTTTGTAGCGTTGAGGGATTTTCAACTAAGACGACTTCATAGCGACTGGGTTTGGGGACTGCTAAAGTAACAGAAAGGGTTTTCAGGATGTCTTGATGAAAAACTGTTATTTGGATTATATCACCTGCTTGATAGTCCTTGAGCCGTTCCGTTAATTGATCGGCACTCACACGAATTCCGTCTATGGCTAATAATTCGTCATCTGCGTCAATTCCCTCTAATCCGGCCGGCGATCCCGCCTCAACAAATTTAATCATTTCTTTATTATTTTCTGACTGAACTCGCATCCCTAAATAGGGGATTATTTGAGCTTCGATTACGGGTTTAAGTTTTAATCCAAAGGGAGCTAAATATTCATCAAAGGGTAGTTCTTCTGTGGTATCAAGATAACGGTTAAAAAAGCTTTGTAAATCCATGTCAGCGACGGATTCAATTACTTGTTGTAATTGCTGTGGAGTAAAGCCAATTTCTGGTTTACCAAATTGTTCCCACATTTGAACCATGACATTGTCCAAAGAACGCTGATTTTCATGTTTAGCTCGAATTAACAAGTCTAATAACAAAGACACTAATTCTCCTTTGAGATAATAGGAAATCTGGCAATTATCACTATTGAGATCTCGGCGATATAGTTTAATCCAAGCGTCAAAACTTGATTCGCTTAAAGGTTGAACTTTCCGTCCTGGAATAGTTAAGAAACGGGTGATTTCTTTGCCTAAAATCTCCAGAAACTTTGACCGATTATAAATACCTGCTTTCAAGGGTATCATCAGATCATAATAACTGGTTGTTCCCTCAGAAAACCAGAGTGATCGCGTAAAATTTTCCTGCTCATAATCACAGGTTTCTAAGGGTTTTGGACGAATGCGCTTGACATTCCATAAATGAAAGAATTCATGAGCTACTAATTGCAAAAAGCGATTATATTTCTCTCTATCTCGAAACCCAAAACGAGAGTAGATCAAAGAACAGGAATTTTTATGTTCTAACCCACCAAAGCCATTATTTGTAAGATGGAGAATAAATAGGTAATTATCGTAGGGTAAACCTCCATAAAGTTTGGCTTCGGTTTCAATGATATTTTTGGTATCTTCAATTAATTTATTCGGGTTAATATTTCCCTTTCCCCAAATCACATATTTATGGGGTTTCCCTAAGACTTCAAACTCGTAGGTTTGATGAATACCAATTTCAAAGGGACTGTCTACCAATGTATCAAAATCCTGGGCTTCAAATTGATTTATTTTGCCAGGAATAGACGGTAAAGCTGTCTTTACTTTCCAGTTAGAATTAGGGGGCATAATTTCTACTGTAATTGGCTGTTTTTCTAGCCCTGGAATAAAATAAAATAAAGCCGCCCCATTGAAATAACCATGGCTACTATCTAGATGATTAGTTCTGACGGTTAACTCATTGGCAAATACCCGATATTTAATTGTAACACTATCCAGTTCTTTTGTCTCAACTTCCCAATGATTTTTTCCTATTTTTTGGCTAAATAGTTTTTGTTTATTTTGTCCAGAAAAAGCGATAAAATCTTGTATATGTCTTGCATATTCCCGTACTAAATATGAACCAGGTGTCCAAACAGGTAACTTTAAATTAAGAACCTCTGCTGACCAATTCTGAATTTCTAGAGTAATTTCAAACAGGTGGGAATTAGGATGAGAAATTGCTACTTGATAAGTAATCTTGGGGGAAGTTCGGGTAAGTTGGTTGGGTTCAATTAGGGCAGGTTTAGTCATTATTTACAGTTGTTTAGAAAGGTGATGCAGTTGTTTGAGATTGGTTAAAGATAAAATTTGACGAGACGGATCAATATCAAGACAACCTTGGTTTTGGAGTTGGATGAGAATTTGTTGACAATCTTCTACAGAAATATCAGCAATATCAGCTAAATCCTGTGCCGGAATCTGTAAAATTTCCGACCCTTTTTCTGTGAATCTACCATAATTTTCCCCTAATCTAATTAAAGTTTTGGTTAGCTTAATTTTTGGCGATTGTTGATGTAATTGTAAGCGGCGATAAAGCCGACGAACCCGTCTGACACTCAATTGCAACATCCGATGATGTAATTGGGGATCTTTAAAGAGCATTTGTAGAAAACGCTGGGCTGAAATACTAAGTAATTCAACATCAGAAAGGGCGATGACATCCACATATTTGAGAGATTCATCAAGCACTTCTATTTCTCCCAAAAAATCCCCTTTGCTGAGAATTTCTAGGGTAGTTTCTTGATAGGAATAGCGAGAACGTACTTTAACCCAACCAGAAACGATAAAATAAACAGCTTTTCCCCAGTCATCCTCTTTGACAACTTCTTCATCTTGGGTATAAGTTTCTTCGTCTACGACAGATAGCATCCATTCTAATGTCTCTGGGTTAGCTGTATTGAATAGGGGGAATAGCTCGGTGATTGCTGGAGTCTCCATTAAAGGCGTTTCAGTATGACACTGAATAAGGGGGGCTAAGGAATATTATAGAGATTAATTATTATTCTACAAGTTACCGCTACTCTCGAAACCGTTCCGATAAACTTACTCAAATCTACCTGAAGCAGATTTGATGTTATCTTCTTGCTTCATCCTGGCGGTGTCGGCACTCACCAGTCCACAAGCTGACACGGTGGAACATCATCCCAGACACATTAAGATCCTCGATTACTATCTTGCTGTGGTTCTTAGCTAAATAAGTGGCGAGCTTCCTTGCTCAATCTTAAAACTAATAAACCATCTGTTAGCTTTTTTGGTAATAGTAACAGATTTAGGTTTATATCCATGAGGTAGTTGTTCATAAGTTTTTAGCCAACCAATTACAGGAACTTTAATCTTAAGATTAGTTAGATTTTTAACTTCTGTTCATTACCCTTAAGGATTTTTATGCTACATTGAGGTTTGCTCGTTGTTGAATATCTGGGTTCCCTGATGGACTGGATTGAAATTACAGGAATTCGTTGTTATGGCTATGTGGGATACTTGCCCGAAGAACAAGTCTTAGGACAATGGTTTGAAGTTGATCTGACTCTAGGGGTTGATCTAACAACTGCTGGAACCAGCGATAATATTCAAGATACCTCAGATTATCGTCAGGCGATCGCCATGGTGAAACATCAGATCGCTACGGCTAAATTTGCCCTCATTGAACGGTTAGCTGAAGCGATCGCTCAGGATATCTTAACCTTGGACAAAGTTCGACAGGTGAGAGTCCGTCTCAGTAAACCAACGGCCCCTATTCCTGATTTTGGGGGGAACATTACTATCGATATTACTCGCTACCCCTAGTTGTTTGTCGTCAATAACCTTCAATATTACAAAAGATTAAGACAAGCAGTAATAATCAGTAGATTGGGGAATACTGAGTATATTTACGGAATTATGAGACTCCTGAATTCCTGATTTTTGACTAAGGAATCTAAGATAAGGTTATGTCTTGTTAAGGAGTAGAATTCCCTTATATCAAGGATTGCAACAATTTTTTGGGGCTGTTTTAAGGACAAAACACCCAGAAAATACTGAGTTTAAGTAAATTTTAGCAAAAGATTCCGCAATTCCCACCAAGTTAAAAAGTCCCCTCATCTGTCACATTAATAATAGGAAGGTTATGAAACAATAACCCCCTAAAATTTTCAAAAATAAGCTTAATGTTTTTGATTTAAAAATCATCAGGGATTTTAGAACAAGGATGTCGAACATGAACCTATGGAAATTTAGACATATTGGGGGTGCTATTTGGGAATATCTCAATCAACCTCTTTTTCAGGCCAATACTCCCATGGTTTGGGAAGTTAATCGTTTTTGGTATTTATATAAAATTCAACTCTTAGAAAAGTGTTTACATAAAGACAGCACGTCCCAAAGTCATTATACTCAATAAGAGAGTTGTTGTTTCTGCTGTTGGTCTATGAGTATTGATGCTGAGATTAGCCGTTTATTAGATGTGATGCCCGCTTCGGGCAGGATGTTAACAAAAATTGTTAGCAAACCGCAACAATCAAAGGTAATTGATGCACCATTTTCACCCCCTTGGAATCGAGATAGCCGTCCTATTTATATTAACTTTGATTTATGGCGACGGCTGTCAAGAGGACAACGAGATTTATTGATTTTAAGAGCTACTAGCAATTTAACCAATATTCGTTGGTTTAAGGCGGATTTATATCAAGGGATTGTCTTAGCTAGTGTCATTGGTTTAACCGTCCAAACTATACAAGGTGATCCCCTAGGAATGCTAATTTCTGGAGGTTTAACTGCGATTTCAGCCCGACAAATTTGGCAAAATAATCGCAGTGTTCAACGGGAATTAGATGCGGATGAATCGGCGATTAAAGTTGCTGTTAGACGAGGCTATACTGAAGTAGAAGCCGCTAAAAATCTTTTAGAAGGAATCGAAAATACTGCTCAATTAGAAGGTCGTTCTATTCTTGATTTTACAGAATTAATTCGTACTCAAAATCTTAGATCTTTAGCTAATCTTTCTCCCGTTGGGGTTCCTGATCGTGTTAAGAGAGAATAAATAAACGTAAGGTGGGCATTGCCCACCCTACAAATCTTGTTATCTTAATGATGATCACCCAGTTTACTTAATAACTTTAAAAGTTTGTAAACTTTGATCACTACATCCCGTAATCATTCCTCCTAATTTTTGGATTTTGATTAAATATTGAATAGCTTCAGATGTAATAATTTCTCCTGGCATTAAAACAGGAATACCTGGGGGATAAGGACAAATTAATTCCCCACTAATACGCCCAATGCTCTGCTCAATTTCTACTGATTCTGTGGGCGCAAAAAAGGCATCACGAGGGGAGAATTTAAGGGGTGAAGGGATGAGGGGGTGTGATTCAACTGCCCTCATTAACCGAAGGGGTGAGGAGAGAACTTTGAGAGATTTAAAGGCTTTGATTAATTGTTTGATATCATTTTTGGTATTGCCAATAGAAATAATAAAGGCTAAATGAGAGAGCATGGGTAATTCTGCCGTTACCCCTAATTTTGTCTGTAAAATTTCATCAGCTTCTAAACCAGTGATCCCTAATGAAGTAACATTAACCGTTAATCTTGTAACATCTAAATCTTCAAATCCTGGACGAGTTTGTTCTAATTGTAAAACCCCTAATCCTTCAATTTGACTGAGTTCATTTCTGGCAATTTCAGCTAACTTTATGGTTTCATTTAATAATTCTTTCCCTTGTAACGCCATTTGTTGTCTAGCCCCATCCAAAGACGCTAATAATAAATAATTAGGACTGGTAGATTGAACTAACTGTAAAGCTTGACTAATACGTTGAGGAGCAATGCGATCGCCTTTAATATGTAACATAGAAGCCTGAGTCATGGCTCCTAATACCTTATGGGTGGATTGTACCGTCAAATCTGCCCCTACGGACAGAGCCGAAGGAGGTAAACCATCATGAAACCTAAAATGGCCCCCGTGTGCTTCATCTACCAGCAAGGGAATATTGTAACGATGAGTAACAGAGGCGATCGCTTGTATATCCCCACAGACACCGTGATAGGTGGGATAAACCAACAAAACAGCCTTAACATCAGAATGTTGCTTTAACGCCCCTTCTAGGGCTTCTGGAGTGAAGCTATAGGCAAGATCCCAAGTAGGATCATATTCAGGATTGAGAAAAATGGGAACCGCCCCAGAGACAATTAAACCTGTAATGACAGATTGATGAATGTTACGGGGTACAATGATCTTATCGCCACTGCCACAAGTTGCCACAATAGCCGCAATGATGCCACAGGTTGAGCCATTGACCAAAAACCAGGTCTGATCAGCCCCAAACGCTTCTGCTGCTAAGATTTGGCTTTGTTGAATCGCACCATCAGGAGCAAATAAATTCCCTAATCCTGGCAACTCTGGCAAATCTGCCTGAAAGACGGCGGCTCCGACTAAAGAAGTCAGGGATTCGGCGATTCCTTGCCCTCTTTTATGGCCAGGGGTATAAAAAGCAGCATCGGGCTGATTTTTTAAGATACTCAAAGCCTCAATCAGAGGGGTTATCCTTTGGGACTGAAAAAAAGCGTCTTTTGAGAATTTCATGGACAGAAAAAGATAAAAAAAACAGCCCTAAATTGGATCTAAAAACCAGCAACAATAAGGTCTTATTTCCTAAAGCTCAAGGAAATTCCCAGGAAACTTCTGACGTTTGAGTTGATATTCATAAATCCCTAACCCTTGTTCTCTATATCTGTTAACATCCCTTACTTAAAAAAATCTATGGTACTAAGTTCTCCCCAACCGAAAATTTTGATTGTTGATGATGATCCCGCTATTTGCCAATTAATTTCTCGATTTTTTAGTTACAACAACTATAATATCGTTTCAGCAGCAGATGCAAAAATAGCTCGTCAAATCTTTCAAAAGCTTAACCCAGATTTAGTCATTTTGGATGTTAATTTACCTGATGAGAGTGGCTTTGGTCTATGTAAAGAAATTCGTCAAACAGGAGCTTTAGTGTTAATGCTAACCTGTATGACAGACACCAGTTATGTGTTAGAAGGATTTGAACAGGGGGCCGATGATTATCTGACGAAACCCTTTAATTTAGAAATTCTCAAAGCCAAAATTGCGGCTTTACTCAAACGACGCAACCTAGGTGGAACCCCTCTCAGTTCTGCCGATAGTCGTTTAACCATTAATGACTTAGCCATAGATCCTAACCGTTGTGAAGTCACCCTTGAAGATGAAGTGATTCCTCTAACAACCCTAGAATTTGAATTATTATACTTTTTAGCCACCCATCCTAATCGAGTTTGGGAACGAAGCGACCTAATTTCAGCAGTTTGGGGCAATAATCACGAAGTTGGGGTAGAACGAAAGGTAGATGTCCATATTGGTCAAATTCGCAAAAAAATTGACGATCCCGATGCCAAACTCATTAAAACAGTGCGGGGGAGAGGGTATATGTTTGAACTTCCTGACAGTGATTAACCTTAAGTTAGCAGTCTAAGGTCAAAGCTTCTCCTATAATCAAGAGAAGCATTTTAAAACGGATTCTGCATTAATTATGGCACTGCTTACCACAGGGAAAGGATTCATCCGCGCCTTAGAAAAATCCGGCGCATTAGGAGTTTATGCCCCCTTAGAAGGGGGATATGAGGGACGTTATCAACGGCGTTTACGGACAAATGGCTATCATAGCTTTTCTCTGACAGCCAGGGGACTCGGAGACGTGGGAGCTTATCTTATGGGAGTTCATGGGGTGCGTCCTGCCCACCTCGGTAAAAAGAATATTGGCCAAGAGGCAGCCGTTGGACAAGTTTATTTTGTTCCCCCCATTGCTGCTTACCAGTTGGAGACTTTACCCCCGAAATCAAAAGGGTTGGTTTTGTGGATTTTAGAGGGCTATGTCCTTTCTCAAATTGAATTGACTTATTTAGCCAATTTACCTCAACAAGAGCCTCGTCTGAAAGTGGTGATAGAACTCGGTGGGGAACGTTATTTCCGTTGGCAACCCCTAGAGGAATTAATTAAAGTGGCTTAGGGTTGTGTCTCAGGAATGAAGTAAGCTAAAACGCATTTTAAATGCGTTTTAGCTGGGTAAGAGGCCAAAACAAACTTGGCTGTAGCTTTTTTTCTTTGGTTTAGGGAATCGAGTTATTTTTTTTACGAAAAAAGATAGGTTTTTTAGAGAAAGTGGGTACACTAACGATGTGTCTGTAGAATTTCTCAAATTAGGTACAGTCTACTTGATGCTCTCTTGCCTAAAACTAGACAAATCTGTACCGCATCAATATGAGAACTGCTAGATTAACCCCACCTATTCAAGATAGGAAATGCCACTGTCCTCCTTTCCCCCAAACTAATCATGACTCATCTCATTCTTAAGGGACTTATCCCAAAGAAACAAGACAAAGGATTCACCTTAATTGAATTATTAGTTGTTGCTATCATCATCGGTATTTTAGCCAGCATCTTGTTTCCCCAAACCATGAATTATATTGGACGAGCGAGAGAATCAGAAGCTAAGGGGATGATGGGGACTTTAAATCGCGCTCAACAAACTTTTTTTAATGAAAAACGGACATTTGCCACTGGGACTGAACAGCTAGAAGTGCCTGTGGGCAATGAGAAATATTATATAATTCTTCTGAGTGAAAAGAATGATGATACTCAAGGGTTACAGGGTGCGGTAGGGAAAGATAATGGGACAAATGCTACCCGTGATTATGCTGCGGGGGTTGCTTATGATCCAGATGAGCGGATATTTTCAACGGTTGTTTGTCGTTCCACTGATAAAGCAAACCAATATGGAATTGATGGTTTAGCGTCTAAAGATATCGACCTTGGTACGGGAAAAGTTGGCGGTGTAGTCATTAATGGGACAACGGCTGAATGCGATACTTTTTTACTTTTGGAAACAATCAAATAAGGTTTTTAATCGCTTTTTTTAATTAGCAAATAATCGGCGAGATAACTTTTGATGACCCATTTGGGCCAGATCGATCGCAGGAGTACAAGACCACATTTGAGCGAGAGTTAAAGTCGTACTAATCTGATAAATTGCTTCAAGATCGGGAACTAATTGCTGTAAAATCTGTTGGGCTTGGCGATGTCCAATGATGCTTAAGCGAATAGCAGCCCCTAATAAACCCGTCACTAAGCCATGAAAGAAGGCTAATAGGGTGTCCTCCTCATTTAATCCAGCAACGCGCCCCACGACTCCAAAAATAACGCAATGGAAGCCATAAATATGACCTTGGGATACCTCTTGACTGAGGATACTTAACTGAGGATCATGCCAAGTTTCAGCCGCAATCATCAACAGGGCCCGTCCACTTTTTCTCCCTATTTCACGGGTTTTTTCGATCAAAGTTTGGGCGAATAAACAAGTATCGGACTGTTTTATGGCCTCAAGATTATTATTAGCACTTCCTCGATAAGCATGGATTAAAGCAACCCCATCCGTTGGGCCAACTTTATTGTTTAATAATAACCGTAAAAAAATTAAGAGGTCTTGGGGGTTTTGTATTTGTTCTGTTTGAACTAAGGTTTCTAATCCATGGGAAAGGGTAAAACTACCAGAGGGGAAAAAAGAATCAGATAGCTGCATTAAGGCAAGTTTTTGGGAGATGGTAAGGGGAGAAATTTTTGGGTTAATCATGGTTATTTGTTAATAGTTGCCCTGATGCTCGCCATTCATAATCAATGCTTAAACCAGGAATAGCAAAATGACGAATTGTGGTTTCAATAACGGTTTCGTTTCCGTTTATTTGCACATAAATTTTATTGTCTTGTCGGAAAATTGGCCAATGATGATTACCTAAAATATGACCTAGATGAATTAGTTTTAGAGGACAATCATTGATTGATTCAGTAAAAGTTAAGACCATAAATTTTTGTGTTTGCAGATGGACTAAGATTAATTTTCCTTGTTGAGTTTCTAAGACATCTCCTTCTTTTAGTGACCAATCTCGACTTTTGATAATACCAATGTCTACCCCACAATTACTCTGGATATGAATGCGTCCTTTACGGCTATCTATTGGGGTAAGATAGACTTCTAAATAGGGTTCCAAAGTAATTCTTTTTTCTAGGGTTTCATTGTCTAAAATATTACCTAAATAACTGTCTGCTAGTTCTGTCATAACATACCCTCATTACAAAAAGATTGAGCTTGACGAAAACATTTTAAGCTATAGTTTAAGTAGTTTTTAAATCCATAGGTTCCTCTGGCGATCGCCCGAATGACTATCCCTTTATTTTGGGGTAAAATCGAGGTTGCTATTTTAACACCTGGACAGTCTACTAGGGAAAATTTTTCTAGGATTTCTACTAATAAGGATAAGTTTCCTTGGGGTAAAATTAAAATAATATTCCCTAAAATTGGGGCAAAAGCAAAAAGATTATTCTCTTTAAATTGGTTCTGATTTCCCATTAATTTCATGGCATCTTTTGCCCATAAAACTCCTTCTACTGTTCGAATGTGTAAACGATTTAGATAATAATTAAACTCATAATATTCCCCTCTAGCAAGTCTTCCCGGCACAATTATTTCACTCCAAAATAGGTTGGCAGTGGGATGACAAGTAATCTGAATTATTTGTTCTAAGGTTGCATCTCTAAACAGAATGATCGGTTCAGGAAAAAATTCTAAGGTAGCTTTTTCTCCGATCTCAATATCATAATTAACTGTTGCTTTTGTTCCTAAATTTGGCATAGGATGAACTTTGGTTGCCGATTGCTCTTTTAAGCAAAGTTGCGCTTTATTTTCCAGTTTTACGGCAATATTTAGGGTGTCATTGGCTAATAATCCGGGGGAGGTACTGGTAAGATAAAGATGAGTACGAGAGGGGTTAGTTAAATCAGGATAAAAACTACGAGAAATTCCTAATGGTTGAGCCGTATATTGATGAGTAATTATCGTCCGCTTTGAACTTTTTTTTAAGATTAATTCTAGGTTATTTTCCCTGTTAAAACTTTTCAATTTTCCCCTCTAAAAAAAAATCAATTTAAACCAAATAAAAGTTTAGTTTTAATAAACTCTATCACATCTTCTAACCCTTCTCCTGTCTTACAATTGGTGTAAATAATAGGTTTTCCTTGACGATATAAGGCAGCTTCTTGACGGATTAATTCTAAATTTGCTCCCACATAAGGAGCCAGATCAATCTTATTAATAACAACTAAATCAGCTTGAGAAAACCCAGGGCCTTTTTTACGGGGGATATCATCACCTGCTCCCACATCAATGATAAATATATAAGAATCAACTAAATCATAGCTAAAAGTAGAAGCAAGATTATCTCCTCCACTTTCAATAAAAATGATATCGAGTTGAGGAAAAAGATTCTCTAAATCCTGTACTGCTAATAAATTCATGGTGGGATCTTCCCGAATAGCGGTATGGGGACAACTCCCTGTTTCTACTCCAATAATACGTTCAGAAGGCAAAAATCCCTGACTTTTCAGACGATCAGCATCTTCGGTAGTTAATAAGTCATTGGTAATAATAGCGACTTCAATTCCTTGTTCGATTAAGGGAGGAATAATACATTCTAATAAGGCAGTTTTTCCACTGCCAACTGGCCCACCAATACCTAACCTTGCCGCTAACTTTGTCATATTTTTACCCTTGTTTAGATTTTATAATGGGCCGTTAATATGTCCATTAAATCCATAAACTTCTCCCTTTCCTTTAAGGGGAATTAAGGAAATTTCTTTGGCATCTTCGTCCATTGGTTCAAAACGAATAGCTGTGCCTGCTGGAATATTTAAACGCATTCCTCTGCTGGGATCATTAGGACTATATCTTTCTATCGGCACCAGTTTTCTGACTTCATTTTCATCGGTGATCTCAAAAAAGATTAAGGCATCATTTACTTCATAAAAATGAAAATGGGAACCAACTTGAATCGGGCGATCACCTTGATTAGCTACCATGATTTTTAGAGCTTTTGAACCGACATTGAGTTCAATTTCTCCGGTTTGTGTAATAATCTCTCCAGGAATCATTTATCTACTCCCATTAACATAATTGGTTCATGGACAGTTACCAGTTTTGTCCCATCAGGAAAAGTCGCTTCTATTTGTACCTCATCAATCATTTCTGGAACTCCTTCCATAACATCTTCTCTGGTTAGTAAACTTTTACCTTCACTCATTAATTGTTCCACTGTTTTTCCCTCTCTTGCACCTTCTAAAATAGCAGCAGAAATATAGGCAACAGATTCAGGATAATTCAATTTTAATCCTTTCGCTTTACGTCTTTCTGCCACTAAAGCAGCCGTAAAAATTAATAATTTATCTTTTTCTTGGGGGGATAATTTCATATAATAGCTCCTGGGGCGATGTTCTTTACCATAGCAAAGTCTTTACCTGGATTGCTTAAATTTTATAAAATTATTATAAATTATGACCAGAACTGACAACTAGAAAGCCTAATCTGATAAAATCAGTTCAGAATCTTGAAATACCACGATAGGGGTAAATAAGGATTTCCTCTTGCTCACAGTTGATTTTGTTTCACCCCTTACTAAATCATCAAACAATGAACTCAAAAAAACTTGTTATTGTCTTAATTAGTCTTCTTTTGGTGACTGGGTTTCCTCGACTTGTTTTAGCAGAAACTGTCTTAGAAAAGATTAAACGAATGGGAGAAATGAATGCAGGGGTGAGAAAAGATGCTATTCCCTTTGGTTATGTTGATGAGAGAGGAGAATGGACAGGGTATTCTGTTGATTTAATTAGATTGATTCATAAACAAGTTGAGAAAAAAATCAACCAACCGATTAAATTAAATTTAAGAGAAGCAACTATTGATAGCCGTTTCCCTCTGGTAAAACAAGGAACAGTTGATATTATGTGTGGTGCAACAACCATTACCCAAACCCGTTTAAAAGTAGTAGATTTTTCTGTTCCTTTTTTTATGACAGGGGCGCAATTTTTAGTTAAGATAGGAGAAGCGAGAAAATTTGATTATAATGGTACTTTGAAGAATATTCCCATTGCTTTTATTCCGGGAACAACCACTCAAGAAATTATTCCGCAAATTTATCCCTTTGCTCAATGGAAAAATATTAAAAGTCGTCGAGAAGGAGTCGAAGAATTAAAAAAAGGAGAAGTCAAAGCAGTGGTGAGCGATGGCATTTTATTGCTGGGAGAACTTGTCCAACAAGGTAACAACCTCAAAGACTTTGCTTTAATGCCTCGTCAACCCATGACCACTGAACTTTATGGCTGTATCTTACCGAAAAATAACCCAGAGTGGAAACAATTTGTTGATCTCACTATTGTTGCCCCAGAAAATCGCACATTACAAGAAAAATGGTTTAGTATTAAAACAGGCAAATTTCCTTATATTATTCCGAGTAATCCCGAACCTGGCTTCGATTAAAATTCAATTAAATTTCTTACCATGTCTTTTGTTGGTTTACACATACACAGTGATTATAGTTTGTTAGATGGGGCCTCTCAATTAAATGCCTTAGTTGAGCGAGCCGTAGAATTAGGAATGCCCGCGATCGCCTTAACAGATCATGGGGTAATGTATGGGGCGATCGAATTAATTAAAGTTTGTCGAAACAAAGGAATTAAACCCATTATTGGCAATGAAATGTATGTTATTAATGGAGATATTGAAGTTAAACAACGTTATAAACGTTATCATCAAGTCGTCTTAGCAAAAAATACCCAAGGCTATAAAAATTTAGTTAAATTAACCACTATTTCCCATCTCAAAGGAATTCAAGGGAAAGGGATTTTTTCCCGTCCCTGTATCAATAAAGAGTTATTACAAGAATATCATCAAGAATTAATTGTTACCAGTGCTTGTTTAGGGGGAGAAATTCCCCAAAATATTTTGAAAGGAGACTTTAAAGAAGCGAAAAAAGTTGCCAAATGGTATCAAAAACTGTTTCAGGATGACTTCTATTTAGAAATTCAAGATCACGGATCAGTAGAAGATCGACTGGTCAATGTAGCGATAGTTAAAATTGCCCGTGACTTAGGCATAAAAATTATAGCAACGAATGACTCCCATTTCATTTCTTGTTACGATGTAGAAGCCCATGATGCCTTATTATGTATTCAAACGGGTAAATTAATTACCGATGAAAAACGCCTCAGATATAGCGGAACAGAATATTTAAAATCTGCGGAAGAAATGCGTTTATTATTCCGGGATCATTTATCTGATGATGTCATTGAAGAAGCCATCAATAATACCTTAGAAGTAGCCGAAAAAATTGGACACTATCAAATTTTAGGAGAACCCCGTATTCCTAATTATTCTGTGCCGGCTGGCCATACCCCTGATAGTTATGTGGAAGAAATTTCCTGGCAGGGGTTATTAGAACGCTTAAAATGTCGCTCTCGTTCCGAAATTCCCCCTGTTTATAAAGAACGGTTAGAATATGAATTAAAGATGCTACAACGCATGGGATTCTCTACTTATTTTTTAGTGGTTTGGGACTATATTAAGTATGCTAGAGATCAAAAAATTCCCGTGGGGCCAGGCAGAGGCTCAGCAGCCGGATCTTTAGTTGCTTATTCCTTAAAAATCACCAATATTGATCCCGTCCATCATGGTCTTTTATTTGAAAGATTTTTGAACCCTGAACGGAAATCCATGCCTGATGTTGATACGGATTTTTGTATTGAAAGACGGGATGAAATGATTAAATATGTCACCAAAAAATATGGAGAAGCTAATGTTGCTCAGATTATTACTTTTAACCGTATGACTTCCAAAGCAGTGTTAAAAGATGTGGCCAGGGTGTTAGATATTCCCTATGCTGAGTCAGATAAAATGGCGAAAATGATTCCGGTTTCACGGGGAAAACCTACCAAATTAAAGGTCATGATTTCTGAGGAAACCCCTTCCCCAGAATTTAAAGAAAGATATGAGCTTGATCCCCAAGTTAGACGCTGGTTAGATATGGCCATTCGTATTGAAGGGACAAACAAAACCTTTGGGGTTCATGCCGCAGGAGTGGTGATTTCTTCTGAGCCTTTAGATGAAATTGTTCCCTTACAAAAGAATAATGATGGGGCCGTCATTACCCAGTATTTTATGGAAGATTTAGAATCACTGGGATTATTAAAGATGGATTTTTTGGGGTTAAGAAATTTAACGACTATTCAAAGAACCGCAGATTTAATCAAACAAAATCAAAATAAAGAAATAGATGTAGAGCAACTGCCTTTAGATGAACGAAAAGCATTACAAATCATTGCCAAAGGTAACATCAAAAAACTACCGGAAGATATTGAAAATACCCATAAACTGCTAGAAAAAGGTGACTTAGAAGGTATCTTTCAGTTAGAATCATCAGGGATGAAAGATATTGTTAGAAACTTAAAACCATCAGGAATTGAAGATATTTCTTCTATTTTAGCGTTGTATCGTCCTGGGCCTTTAGATGCAGGCTTAATTCCTAAATTTATTGATCGCAAACATGGCAGAGAACCAATTGAATATGAACATCATTTATTAGAACCGATTTTAAAAGAAACCTATGCTGTCTTGGTTTATCAAGAACAAATTATGAAAATGGCCCAAGATTTGGCCGGATATTCTTTAGGAGAAGCGGACTTATTACGTCGGGCCATGGGGAAGAAAAAAGCTTCAGAAATGGCTAAGCATCGGGAGATTTTTATTGATGGCGCGACTAAAAATGGAGTTCCTCAAGCTATTGCAGAAAATTTATTTGAGCAGATGATTAAGTTTGCGGAATATTGTCTTAGTTCTGATACAGAAATTCTCACAGTTGAATATGGCCCCATGGCCATTGGTAAAATTGTAGAAGAAAACATCAATTGTACAGTTTATTCTGTGGATAAAAATGGTTTTGTTTATACTCAACCTATCCGACAATGGCATCATCGGGGAGAACAAGAAATCTTTGCATATCATCTCGATGATGGGTCAATCATTCGTGCAACCAAAGACCATAAATTTATGACGATTGAGGGTAAAATGCTACCTATTGATGAGATTTTTACACAGGAATTGGAACTACAAAAAATGGTTCT
The DNA here is from genome assembly GCF_034932065.1 of Crocosphaera sp. UHCC 0190. Taxonomy (NCBI): domain Bacteria; kingdom Bacillati; phylum Cyanobacteriota; class Cyanophyceae; order Chroococcales; family Aphanothecaceae; genus Crocosphaera; species Crocosphaera sp. UHCC 0190. The sequence goes on along the minus strand of NZ_JAYGHP010000002.1, from coordinate 461,499 downwards.
TTAAAGGGGTTAAAGTTGACTGGCTAATTTTGTAATAAAAGTCAACAAGTCTGGGTTAAATCTAGTTTTAGTCAAAACAAGCCTGAGACTTTGCATTGTTATTGTATCATAGGAGCCTCAAAGCTTGCAAATAGGTGAGCCAATTTTTGGGAATTTGCCCTCGAAACCTCGAAAATGAGGGGTTTTGTTAAACATCAGTAATTTAAAATAAAAAATTATAATAAATCAGATTATCTTATAAGCATAGGGATAAATCTAAACAAGTTTCCCAAGTTTTGAAATGTCTTAATCAATTATGGACACAAACAAAAATATATTTTTAATTAAAGCTTCTTTTAGTAATTCACGCAAAAAAAGGCTAAAAAAAGGAAATAAGATGATCTTGACATTCTTGAAGATTTTTTAAGACAGATATTGTGCCTGAATTTGTGTTATAATGTATCTTTAAGACGAGGTTACAAAATTATGCCCAATAACAGTACAGAAACAAGGGCAGTTCCACGTCCTCCCAGCGATGGCAGTGAGTTAATTCCTGCTGAAGCTCCAAGGAATTCTGGCAATGACGTTAATATGTCCCTTAATAAACCCCTGGCAGAAGGCTATACGGTGAGCGATGAAGGGATCATCAATAACTACGCCGTTGAACCCGATCTGCAGCCCGCAGATTATCCTTCACCCTATCAACAAAGACGTTATCTATTACAGGGGGCGATCGCAATGGTATTCGTTGCCTTCATGATTTGGGTTGCGTTTGCTGTTAGCTAAATAGAACAAATTCCTGTTGTGTTTAAGTTGATTTAGATATCCGCAGATTGACAAAAATAACATTATCAACACGAGGAGGCAATTATGTCCTCAAACATCAGTCAGGGTGTTCTCTTTACTATCATCTGTGAAACCTATTTGCAGGATCGTCTGATACACCTATTACAAACCGTTGGTGTCTCCGGCTACACAGTTATTCCTGCTCAGGGCGCAGGTAGTCATGGTAGGCGTATGGGAGATATTGCTGGCTACAACACGAATATTGAAGTGAAAACCATTGTAACACCGGAGAAATCCGATCAATTACTGGACGAACTAGATCACTTTGAAATCGATCATGCCTTGATTGCTTTCCGGCAAAAAGTAGACGGTTTGTTTGATTAGAAATTCACAATCTCTGATCAACTCTTTAACTCAAATCAAATTAATTAAACCTGGAGAATTATCATGTCAAAAGATAAAAACGGTAACAAAGAATCCAAAAAACCTAAACAAAACCTTGAGGGGACTCAGAAGCCGAAAAAAGACCCTAAAAGATACGATGATTAATACTTTTGCCCCTCAGCTTTAGCAAAATAAACAACGATATACAGTCTAAAGCCTGATACTATAATAACAAATGCTGTCTACACAGCCTAATGATAGGCCCGCCTTCGCGGGCTTTGTCTGTATAGCTTAACCCTTAAGGATTTGAGTAGATAATTTTTAATAGTTTTACACACTAGGTTCGGTAGACCCGGAATTCCCAGGAACCAAGACCCCTAAACTCTGAGGAATTACCCGAAAAGTTGCTGGAGTTGCTGCGGTAATTTCTCCATCGGTATTAATATCTAATCGCTTACGAGTGCGAATTTCTAGATATTCTCCTTCCAAAGTTCTCACCCAATGTAAATTTCCCTGTTGTCCTTGAGGAAGTTTCCATAAAAGGGGAAAAATTTGCCACCAATGCTTTAATTCTAAACTATATAAATCTAAGCGTTGGTCATCAATGGTTGCATCTGCTGCAACAGCCATTCCTCCCCCGTAAAAGCGTCCATTTCCTACTGCAATTTGGATAGTTTTCACATGAATAGTTTCCCCATTAATGACAATATAAGCATGAAAAGGACGAGTTTGAGTAATCACTTGTAATGCTGTAAACCCATAGGCTAAAATGCCCCAACGACGTTTGGCCCCTTTGGACAATTTTGCCGTAATATGCACACTTAACCCCAAACTGGCCACATTAAAAAAGTGTTTGCCATTAACCCAACCCAGATCAATATATTTCAATTTTCCCTCAGCAATCACCCGACAAGCTTGGGGAATGGCCAGGGGAATATTGAGAGTACGGGCCAAATCATTCGCCGTTCCCAAGGGTAAAATACCTAAAGGAAGACTCATTTCCACCAAACTATCCACCACCGCATTAAGAGTTCCATCTCCCCCACCGACAATAACTAAATCAACCTTTGACCCGTGTTGACGTACCAATTGCGGTAATTCTTCAGCAGATTGAATGGGAAGGATGATCAGTTCAAATCCCAAATCATTGAGAATATCTACCGCTTGAGCAAAGTTATGTTGACCTTTGCGAGAATGACGGTTAACTAAGAGGAGGGCCTTTTTTGTCATGGGTTTTTTAACCTGAAACTCCCGACGGATAGACGGAAGGAATGCTTAGATTTTATCTTAAACTTTATTACTATTTTAGGCAGTCGAGTGTTAATTAGTTCTTTCCGGTATTTTATGGTGATAGTCGTCTGTTCAAAAGGCTTGACAAGTAACTTCGCAATTTGCTAAGATATTAGGGTTTAACAATCTAGAGGAAGTAAGACCATGATTTATCAAAAAGGAAAAAATAACGGTTTATGCACATCATTACACAGTCCACCTTGAAAAAATTCTGGAAGATTCACCCAGAAGCAGAAGTCGGGTTACGCTACTGGTATAAGCTTACTGTACAACATCAGTGGCAACACAAAGAGGATGTAAAAAATACATTTCCCTCAGCCGATCCGGTTGGTGGCTTTACCGTCTTCAATATTTCTGGTAATAACTATAGACTAATCACCTATATCGACTTCCAAAACCAAAAAGTTTTTATCAGAGCGGTATTAACCCATGCTGAGTATGATAAAAATAACTGGAAAAAAGATAGCTGGTATAGTCAATAAAATTACATAATTAAATCTTAATTTAAACGATTAACTTAATTAAATTCAAACTTGTCCAATTTTACTTCCTCTAGATTTTTCTGATTTCTTTAAAGCTATGCTAACTCAAGACTACTATAGAGAACTATTGCAGCAATTTCCACCTCGTACTATTAAGTCAGATGAAGAATTGGAGATCATGCAAGAAAGAGTAAATTCTCTTTTAGATAAATCTGAATTGATGGCAGATGAACAGGATTACTTGGATCTATTAGGGACTTTAATTTATCAATATGAACAAGCTCAAAATCTAATTCCTGATATTTATGGAGTAGAATTGCTTAGGGTTTTGATTGAAGAAAGGGGACTAAAACAAAAAGACCTTGTTCCTGTTTTTAACACTGAATCTATTGTTTCTGATGTTCTCAATGGCAAACGAGAATTGAATAAGAAACATATTCAAAAATTAGCTGATTTTTTTAATCTATCTCCTGCTGTTTTTTTTCCTAGATTTAATTAAATTTGGTCTATCATTTGTAGAGCAAATATTAAGGGATTTCAGATAAGCCCTAATCTTGTACAATAAATTAAGTCTTCAACTGTTCTCCCCATGACTTCACCCCCCTACAAAGTTTGTATTACCTTAGGAACCCGCCCCGAAGCCATAAAACTCGCCCCGGTGATCAAAAAGTTTCGTGACTCAGAAGCATTTGATAGCCATGTTATCTTAACGGGACAACATCGGGAAATGGTAGAACAGGTCATGGAACTGTTTGATATTACCGCAGATGAAGACTTAAATATTATGCAGCCCCGGCAAACCCTGACAGACATCACCTATCGCAGTTTACAAGGGTTAGAGGGCATTTTTCAGAAAATTAAGCCCCAATGTGTCATTGTTCAAGGAGACACCACAACCGCCTTTGCTGCTACCTTAGCGGCATTTTATCAACAAATTCCCATTGGTCATGTAGAGGCCGGGCTAAGAACCGATAATATTTATAACCCTTACCCCGAAGAAGCTAACCGTCGCTTAATTTCTCAACTCACCCAGTTACATTTTGCCCCCACCCAATTAGCGGTTGAAAATTTAGGGCGTTCCGGTGTTACAGGAGAAGTACATTTAACGGGAAATACCGTCATCGATGCTTTGTTAACCGTTGCCGAAAAACGGCCTCAATGTGCTATTAAAGGGTTAGATTGGACTGAATATCGGGTCTTACTCGCTACTGTTCATCGACGAGAAAATTGGGGCGAACCCTTACAAGATATTCTCAAAGGTTTTAACCTCATTTTAGACAAGTTTCCCGATACTGCTTTATTATTACCCATGCACCGTAATCCGACGGTCAGAGAACCCATTCAAGCTGCGTTAGGCAACCATCCCAGAGTCTTTTTAACCGAACCTTTGGACTATGCAGAATTAGTCGGGGCCATTCAACGTTGTTATTTATTATTAACAGATTCTGGGGGTTTACAAGAAGAAGCTCCCAGTTTAGGTAAACCTGTCTTAGTCTTACGAGAGACAACAGAACGCCCTGAAGCTGTAGACGCGGGAACTGCTAAGTTAGTAGGGACAGATTATCAAAATATTGTTACGCACACCAGTGAACTGTTAAGCGATCGCCTAATCTATGAAAAGATGGCTAATGCGGTTAATCCTTTTGGAGATGGAAAGGCAAGCGATCGCATTTTAGAAATTGTACGACGTTACCTTCATTAAAATAAGCAGTTAATCCTTAAGTGATAGCCTAATTTATGAAACAAATTAGATGGAATGAGGAGAAAAATGAAACATTGCAGATAGATAGAGGAGTTTCATTTGAAATGATTGTGAAAGCAGTAGAAAGAGGTGATATTCTCGATGATTTAATTCACCCTAATCAGTCTAAATATTCTAATCAAAGAATGATGATTGTTAAACTTAATAACTATGCTTATCTTGTTCCTTATGTAGAAAACTCATCAGAAATCTTCCTTAAAACAATCATTCCCTCTCGCAAAGCAACGAAACAGTATTTAATAGGAGACAACAAAAATGAATCAATTTAGCCCAGAAGAACAAGATATTATTCAATCCTTTGAAGCAGGTGAATGGATATCCCAAGGAACACCAGAAAGATTAAAACAATTACAGTTTTATGCAAAAAATACAGATGAGCAACAAATCACATTAAATATTTCCACTCAAGACCTAAAATCTATAGAAACTCAGGCAAAAGAACAAGGGATTTCTTGTGAAAAACTGATGTCTAGTATCCTTCATAAATATCTTACGGGAAAACTGATAGAAAAGGAAAGATTAAGTAGGGATAATTCATGAATTATCCCTGTAGAAAAAATAATCAATTTAAGCTTTTTTCTTTAACTTAGTAGCCATGCCTAAAATTCCTGCACCCACTAACATTGTCAGCGGTTCAGGTTCAGGTACAGGAGTAGCAGAAGAGAACATCAAACTTGAATTATCGCTATCTATAACCCCAGTAGCAGCATTAGCAGACAATTGAACATTAAATGAGCTACCTGCTACGAAACGGCTCTCCCGTACTTGTGGTGATAAGTAAAGCTTATAATTCGTAGGGTGGGTTAGACGCGGCTATGATTTTGATGAAAAACTAATAAGTTTTAATCCGCGTCGTAACCCACCATCTTAAGTATTGTAGCTGATTATACATTTTATACCAAGATGTCGGGAGAGCCAAAAAAATAGACTAAAACTCTTAAGAGTTTAGCTAAATCAATTATTGATTGTCTTTTAATCTTGTCATCAAATCTTCAAACCTATAAGGACATTGCTCAGGAAGGTTTAACTTATATTCACTTAAAACTAATCGTTTCGCCCTTTCGTATTCTTTGTCTATGTCTATTTTATTTAAGAGAGTTTTTGTTAATCGTCTCTCAATTTCATCTTGAAAGTTATTAATTTCAGTTTTCCAGTGATTGCGAGGATAACTCTCAGAAGAATAGTCTAGTTTTAGTTTGTGTTCAATTAATCTTTTTACCCAACTACTGACAGCATGGAGTTGTTCCTTTCCCAAGTCCTCTATCTCCTCTTTTAAGTTCTCCCAATCAAGAGCTTTTATATTATGATCATTTAAGGCTTGAGCTTGTTGAATCGTCCACTCTAAAAAGTCAGTTTCATAAAGATGATTTATTTTAGTTGTCTCATGGGTTTGTGTCGTCCCATCCATAGAACTCATGAATTCAACTCCTAATAAATTACTTGATACACATTCTGATTTTATTTTATCAATTATCAAAATATTGTTACGATAATTAGGGAATGGTTAAGCGATCGCCTAATCTATGAAAGGATGACCCTTGTGCAACCTGATGATCAACAGTAATCAGCAACAATAAAAAAGCTGATGACTGATAACTGATGACTGATAACTGAACATGACACTAACCGTATACAACACCATTACCCGTAAAAAAGAACCCTTTACCACCATTGAACAAGGTAAAGTGAGGATGTATTGCTGTGGCATTACAGTCTATGATTATTGTCACTTGGGTCATGCGAGAACCTGTATTGTTTGGGACGTGGTACGCCGTTATTTACAATGGCGTGGTTATGAAGTTAACTATATTCAGAATTTTACGGATATTGACGATAAGATATTAAACCGTGCAAGAAAAGAAAATACAACCATGGAAGCGGTATCAGAACGATTTATTGAGGCGTATTTTGAAGATATGGAACGCCTTGGTGTACAAAAAGCAGACGCTTACCCTCGCGCTACCCATACCCTCAATGGTATTCAACGGTTAGTCTCGGAGTTAGAAGCGAAAGGATATGCTTATGCTTCAGAGGGAGATGTTTATTATAATGTGCATCAGTTTAAAGGCTATGGTAAGCTTTCTGGCCGCAAATTAGAAGATTTACAAGCGGGGGCCAGTGGTAGAGTAGCAATAGAAGACCCCGAAGCAAGTAAGAAAAAAGACCCCGCAGATTTTGCGGTGTGGAAGGGAGCGAAACCTGGGGAACCAGCTTGGGACTCTCCTTGGGGAAAAGGCCGGCCAGGATGGCATATTGAATGTTCTGCAATGGTAAGAGAGAGGTTAGGAGAAACTATTGACCTTCATGTGGGGGGCAGTGATTTGATTTTTCCTCACCATGAAAATGAGATCGCCCAGTCAGAAGCAGTCACAGGTAAACCTTTGGCCCGTTATTGGTTACATAATGGCATGGTTAAGGTGGGTGGGGAAAAAATGTCGAAATCTTTGGGCAATTTTACAACTATTCGGGACTTATTAGCTAAAATTGACCCAATGGCGGTACGGTTATTTATTCTACAAGCTCATTATCGCAAACCTGTAGACTTTACTGATGAAGCGTTAGAAGCAGTAACTAATGGCTGGCATACCTTATCAGAAGGGTTATTATTTGGCTATCAATATGGTCAACAATTAGGGTTTAAGGTAGATGATTCTGAGTTATTACCTGAGTTTATCCAACGGTTTCAAGAGATAGTTGATGATGATTTTAATTTTGCGGGTGGCTTAGCAGTTTTGTTTGAAATGGCCAAAGAATTACGCAAAGAAGGTAATTTATTAACCCATCAAGGACAAACAGAAACCTCTGCCGAACTATTAGAGAAACAATGGCATACTTTAGTTAGTTTAGCTCAAGTTTTAGGATTAGAAGCGGATCAAACACAGCTTAAAACTGAACCGAGTAACGGGTTAAGTGATGCTGAAATTGAGAACTTAATTGAACAACGAAAAGCAGCCAGAAAAGCCAAGAATTTTGCAGAAGGCGATCGCATTCGAGATGAGTTGAAAGAACAAGGTATTATATTGGTGGATCAACCTGGAGGCGTTACGACTTGGCATCGGGGTTAAGCTTTTAATTCCTCTAAAAATTTTTATCTAGAAATTGGATGGGATAAATAATGCAAGACATATTCACAAAAACTGATTTACAAAATCTTTATGAAATTGATGATCACCTTTGGTTACAAGAAACAATTAAATTATTAAAATCCCATCGTTTTAACGAATTAGATTTAGACAATTTAATCGAGGAATTAGAAAGCTTGGGTAGACGAGATAAAAACAAAGCGACAAGTTTACTTGAACAAGTGATAAGACATCTTTTGTTATTACAATTTTGGACAGAAGAATATGAAGATAATGCAGCACATTGGGAGTCTGAAATTGATAGTTTTCGTACCCAATTAAAACGACATTTGACTACAAATTTGTATCAGCATTTGGAACAAGAATATAATAATATTTATGATGATGCCTTGCGATATGTAACAAAAAAAACTCGCCTAAAAAGTTTCCCCAAAAAATCCCCTTATACTTTAGAACAGGTAATAGATATTAATTGGCTTCCTTAGTTTTATTTTTGAGTTAGAATGAACACTTTTCCTGATTTTTAGAACACATTGTACAGATATCTCTCCCTAAGTTTGTATTATAAAGGTTATAACCTGATACTTATCATTAACTCTAACAGCATATATTTTAAGTTTGAATGGTAATTTAATTTTCATTCTTTTAGTCTCCATATTCTACTTAACTAAAAAAATCATCATCTAAAATTTGCTCTATCGTAAAAATACACTGTGTAGGATATTCAGATTCATCAGGAATAGGAATGCCAAAAGACGCTTTTTTGCCTTCTTGAATAGCAATATCTCTCCCATCATTATAAGCTTCTTCTAAAATTTTTGGTAAATAACTTTTGAGGGAAGGAGTTTTAGATAGTTGCTTTTTAATGCGTTTACGATGCTCAATAACTGAATTATACCAACTATTTTTCATGGTTTCTGGTACGTCAGCTTGAACCGTTAATTTTAGTAAATGCGCTAACAAAATCATTAAATTACTTTCTAAAGCATTTTTTTCTGCTTTACCCAAGTCTTTTAACTCCTCAATTAAATTAATTGTATCTAATGCTTCAAAATCATAAGTTTCTAGCTGCTTAATAGTTGCTGCCAACCATAAATTAAAATCTTTTTCATACAGATATTTACTCATGATAAACCCACACAAATTACTTACAAATTAAAATTAAAGCTTCACGAATCGTATTACCAAATTCCCAACTACTTTCAGGACTAATATCAATTGCAACCGCTTGAGAGGCAATTTCTTGAGAGACAATATCCCCTAATGGACTAACTGTTGTTGCTTCTAAAATATTAACTGTATCTGAACCACAACTCCCCTTATAATTAGTCGTGCGGGTATTGCCATCCGATTGTTTATAAGCAATACTAAAAGTAAGGTTTTCTAGACTTTTCTTCTTTAATTTTACTGTATAACTAATATCATTTTGAACAAAGATCATTTCTGGTTTTGCTAAAAGAGGATTTATAAAAGCATTGACCCCAAATATAGTAAAAATTAACGTTAAATGAAAACTAAAATATTCAAAATTTCGTCTATTAAGGGATAAGGATTTAGTTAATGAATTTCTCTGGGTTTTCATGGCTTTATTGAAAAAAATCAAAATAAATGAACCTGATTAATTATAGCCTCAATTTTTGATAGATTCTAGCAAAATTTAACATTTTTCTTATTCTTTATTACTGATTCTATTTTCTGACAATGCCACAGTACGTTTAAACTACAAAAAGGTAATAATGTCTAACTACTTAGCCTTAACCTTGCCTTAGTTTAAGTGAGATTTTTAATTTTTTATTGAAGATTAATAAAGATCTAAAATCTAAAATCAGATTACCTATCTTTAATCTGATATCATTATGATATAAAAAATAATATTTACAGAAAATCATGAAAATTTTAGTTTTAAATGCCGGGTCAAGTAGTCAAAAAAGTTGTTTATATGACCTCGGTGATCAAAAGTTACCCGAACATCCCCTCAAACCAGTATGGGAAGCAATGATTGATTGGACAGTCTCAGAAGGTCAAGGAATTTTAACAGTTAAATCAAATCACATCAAACAAAAAATAACCTTACAATCAGAGAATAAAACTCAAGATATTGCTCAAATGCTCAACAGTTTAATTCAAGGAGAAACACGGGTTATTAATCAATTTTCTGAAATTAATATGGTTGGTCATCGAGTAGTTCATGGGGGAACTAAATATTCTGAAGCAACGATAATCACCCCAGAAGTAAAAGCAACAATTAAAGATTTAATTCCCCTAGCTCCTAATCATAATCCTGCCCATATCCAAGGGATTGAAGCCATAGAAACTATCCTAGGCAATGTTCCCCAAGTAGCAGTATTTGACACAGCTTTTCATCATAAAATACCTGTAGAAAATGCAGCTTATCCCATTCCTTACGAATGGTTGGCCAAAGGAATTCGTCGCTATGGATTTCATGGTATCAGTCATCAATATTGTGCTAAACTGGCTGCTCAAATCTTAAATAAGCCCCTATCTTCTCTAAAATTAATTAACTGTCACTTGGGCAATGGCTGTTCTTTATCTGCCATTAAAGATGGAATCAGTATTGACACGACGATGGGATTTACTCCCTTAGAAGGACTAATGATGGGAACCCGTAGCGGGTCAATTGATCCCGCTATTTTAATTTATTTAATGCGAGAATATCAATACAGTCCTAAGCAATTAAATACTATGTTAAATAAAGAATCAGGGTTAAAAGGAATCTCTGGTATTTCTGCTGATGTAAGATCTATTTTTCAAGGCATAAAAGAAGACAATGAACGGGCCCAATTAGCCCTTGATATGTATGTTCATAGACTGCGATCGCAGATTGGTTCGATGTTAGCTGTTTTAGGAGGATTAGATGCCTTAATTTTTACCGCAGGAGTGGGAGAAAATGCCCCTATTATCAGAGAAAAAGCCTGTGAATCTTTTGGCTTTTTCGGGTTAAAATTAGACCGAGAAAAAAATGAAGCCTCTCCCGTTGATGTAGATATTGCCGCCACTGATTCATCCGTGAGAATTTTGGTGATTCATACCGAAGAAGATTGGGCGATCGCCCAAGAATGTTGGCATTTGCATCAATTACCCAGCTAGGCTGTGAAATTTCTTTACAATTGGGCCAATTGTGTTACTATTTTGGGTGATTGACTCATGAACCTATTTATGCAACGTTCGGCCAATCAACCTTGGTGGAGGAGTTTACAGGAGTGACAAACCAAATGTCAGATACACAGCCATCCCAAAAAGTACACAGAAGTAGCTTTGATCCCATACGCATCGGTGTCATTGGTGTGGGAAACATGGGACAACATCATACCCGCATTCTCAGCTTACTCAAAGATGTAGAATTTATCGGCATTTCCGATGTTAATGTAGAACGAGGAATCGACATTGCCAGTAAGTATCGGGTTCGTTTCTTTGAAAATTATCTTGATCTGCTGCCCCATGTCGATGCAGTTTGTATTGCAGTTCCCACCCGTTTGCATCATCCTGTGGGAATGGACTGTTTAAAGGCCGGTGTTCACACTCTGATTGAAAAGCCGATCGCGGCCAGTATCGCTGAAGCAGAATCTTTAGTCAATGCTGCCGCTTGTTCTAACGGTATTTTACAAGTCGGACATATTGAACGGTTTAACCCTGCTTTCCAAGAACTCAGTAAAGTCCTAAAAACCGAAGAAGTCCTCGCGTTAGAGGCTCACCGCATGAGTCCCTACTCTCAACGGGCCAACGATGTTTCTGTGGTCTTAGATTTGATGATCCATGACATTGACCTATTGTTAGAATTAGTAGGATCACCTGTCATCAAATTGACTGCCAGTGGTAGTCGTGCCTCTGACTCTGGTTATTTAGATTATGTTACCGCAACTTTAGGGTTTGCTAATGGCATTGTTGCCACCCTCACCGCAAGTAAAGTCACTCACCGCAAAATTCGCCGTTTAGCGGCCCATTGTAAAAATTGCTTAACTGAGGCTGATTTCCTCAATAATGATATTTTAATTCACAGACAAACGACTGCTAACTATAGTACGGATTATGGTCAGGTATTGTATCGTCAAGATGGACTAATTGAGAAGGTTCACACCACAAAAATTGAACCCCTTCATGCTGAATTAGAACATTTTGTCCATTGTGTCCGAGGAGGTGATCAGCCTTCTGTGGGTGGAACCCAGGCCCTGAAAGCGTTACGCTTAGCCAGTTTGATTGAACAAATGGCCCTAGATGGACAAGTTTGGCAGCAACCAGAGGTTAATTATCAATATCTTAATCCTGGTCAAGTTGGTGTTTTTTAAACCGACAATGATGGGTGTTACCAACGGATTAAAACCCTAATTTTTTTAATGGTAATGCCCATTATATAACTAGGTTAAATCGAGTAATTGCTTGAGAAATTCAATAAAACTAGCAAGTTCAATAACGTTCTGAATTGTCTTTTCACTTATCCAGTTATTATCGGCAATACTCACTGTATTGGTTTTTCCTGGTTTGAGAACACTAACCACTGAAGCAATAATCGCTTTATCTTTATCAAAGTTTTTAAATTTATGATATTTCTGGGATGAATTATCTAACTTAGAAATATAATTTTCTGCTTCTGTGATGTATTCAGTATAAGCTTCTTTTCCGCATTTTAGTAAAATACTGTCTAAAACCCCATTATTATTATTATCGGGTAAAATATACATTCCTGTTTTCGTCTTACCATCAGCAATTATACCAGGTTTACTAGGAAAATCAGAAAAATAGGGTTTGAAGGTTTCCTGAAAATTTTGAGCAATATTTTTAGGGGATTTTTTATCCGCATCTACAATAATAGCAAAGGCAGATAATTCAGTTTGATAAGGTGGATGAGTAAATAAAATATCATCTAGATTTGTTGATAAGTTACTTCCTCCACCACAATAAATTGCAATAGAATGGGTTTCTGTAAACAAAATAGAAGGCATATCTAATCTAGCATACAAATCTCCATTTTTAGGATATTGTGGAGTGAATTTTCTCCAAAAAGGATCAAGATATTCTGCTTTTCCTTGATGAATTTTTCTGAAATCTTGAAACCCTAATACTCTTAAAAGTTTACCAACAAATGCTTGATCATGAGGCCCTTCAACTCCAATAATAGAATAATGATGACTCACCAACGAACCTCCTGGCCGAGATTTTCTCTTAAGCGTTGCAGTCTATCTCTTCCAATACGAATAGCATCGGTTTTAGTTTCTTTTTGTTCTAAACGATATAAAACTAAATCTGTATCCGAGTCTGTTGCTGCTAAAATTGCATCCACTGCTTCAAGACTATGGGTGGTTGCAAATAGTTGTATGTTCAATTGTTTACACCATGTTACTATCCAAGAAAAAGAGTCTTTTAATGCTTCTGTATGGATAGCGGTTTCAATTTCATCAATTAATAAAATTCCATCTTTTAACTGAACTAACTCTAAGGCAATATATACCAAACGACGAACTCCATCACCAAAGGTACTAAGAGGTACTAAACCCATTTTATTATGTTGGACATAAACAGTAATAACTCCTCTTGTACTTTGATGCGTTAAAATTTCTAAATCTTGAATATTTGGATCTAGAGATTTCAGTAAACTAATTAATTCTAATGTAAACCCTTTTATTTTTGCCTGAGTAAGCAGTATCGGTGCATAAGATTCGGTGCGATGAGATGAGGGAGAAATTGCTGTATAATCAATCTGTAATCCTTGTGATCTATTCAAGTTGATGATTCTATCATTTTTCCATAATTCAAATTTTTCGGTAATTTCTTCTTCTAAATTATTTTTTAAAAAACTTATTTTCACTTGTAATAATATTCCCGTTTGAATAACATTACTATTATGTGAATTTTCCCATAAGTTTCTCTCTTGATCTTGCTCAATATCAAATAGACTTAGCTGACCATCACTTCTAAGACTTTCAATTCTTTTATAAAAAGCCTTTATTTTTTTAATGGGATAAAGACCATTACTTGTAATTAGTATTATCCCTTCATCAAGCTTATTATTGTTGAGATAATCATAGGGAAACAACAAAGTTATTGAATCTGGTATCGATAAATAAGAAAACTTACTTTCATTTTCACGCTGTCTAGAAATCGTGTACCATTCCCGTAAATTTAACGGATTACAATAAAGGGAAATTGCTTCTAAAACACTGGTTTTTCCACAATTATTAATCCCCACAAATAAATTAATTCTACCCAGATCATTTAATTCTAAATCTCGGATACCTCTAAAACTATGAATATGTAAACTTTCGAGTTGTTTTTTGTTCACAAATACTATACAGATAACGACTCAACTCTAATTATAGGCCATAATCTAAGTTTTGATAAGTCGTCCGGTAATATTACAATATCTATCAGTTATCTTCTAACCAATTTTGATATCCATAGACTAATAAATGTTGTTTAATTTTATCTACCAAATTAGAATCAGGTATCTCTCTAGAACTTACTTTATAAATATCATTAAAAACTACTGCATAATCTTTACCCATATAATGAGAAATTACCTCAGCTAAATTTCGATCTGACATTTCTTCATAAAGTAATGCTAACAATGGCTAATAACTTTCTGAATCAATTCCATTGGGAAAAGCTGACTTAATTAAATTTGTGTTAATACTTGGGGTAAATTAATAGTTTCAAGTTCCTGTAAATTTAATTTACTTGAAGCATTATCAATATCAATTCCAACTAAATGACCATTTTTATCAAAATCAATGACAACCTCATCAACAATTTCTTGAGAGTCAACACTTGGTTTATCACTTAATTCAATATATAAAGAATCAGTTTCAGGATAATAATGTAACTTCATGATTTTTCTTTCCTCATTTATAATTTAAAATTTCGATCAGGAAAAGCATTATGAACAGTTTCCCTATCTTCCAATGTCACAACTCTTAAATATTTACCCAATTCAGAAATAAAAACCCAATATCGAACACGATTATTTGGTTCAATTTCTATTCTAACAGGTCTATCTAATGCCTTTTGACACCATTCACGTTGTAAATAAGGACGTTTTGCCAAAACAACATTTTCAAAGTACGGAGTTGTTTTCATTGTCAACAATTTCTCAATTATTGTGCTAGTTAATAGACAACTCCATTAACTGAATTTGTATCCTTATTATAATCTTTATCGTTGTCCTAGCATCAAAAATGCCACAATAAAGAAACAAGGATAGAAGGACTCATCATCAAGGAAACCACAATGGCCAAAACTGCACCCTCTCTCACTGGTAGTCAAATACGGGATAAATTTCTGCAATTTTACGCTAAGAAACAACATGAAATCTTACCCAGTGCATCTTTAGTTCCCGAAGACCCCACGGTATTACTTACCATTGCGGGAATGCTTCCCTTTAAACCCATTTTTCTCGGTCAGAAGCAACCAGACTTCCCCCGTGCGACTACTTCTCAAAAATGTATCCGTACCAATGATATCGAAAACGTGGGACGCACTGCTAGACATCACACCTTTTTCGAGATGTTAGGTAATTTTAGCTTTGGGGACTATTTCAAAGAACAAGCAATTAAATGGGCCTGGGAACTCTCTACAAAAGTGTATAAATTACCCGCAGAAAACATCGTCGTCAGTGTCTTTGAAAAGGATGATGAAGCGTTTAAAATTTGGGAGAATATTATTGGTATTCCTCCTAAACGCATTCAACGAATGGGGGAAAAAGATAACTTTTGGAAAGCTGGCCCCACTGGCCCCTGTGGCCCCTGTTCAGAATTATATTATGATTTCCACCCCGAATTAGGAGACAAAAATATTGACTTAGAAGATGATTCCCGTTTCATCGAGTTTTATAACTTGGTGTTTATGGAATATAATCGTGATACAGATGGCAATTTAACCCCGTTACAAAACAGGAATATTGACACGGGAATGGGGTTAGAAAGAATGGCCCAAATATTGCAAAAAGTCCCAAATAATTATGAGACAGATCTGATTTTTCCCATTATTGAAACTGCTGCCAATATTGCCGGAATTAAGTACAAGAAAGCGGATGAAAAGATCAAGATATCTTTAAAAGTAATTGGAGATCATGTTCGTTCAGTTGTTCACATGATCGCTGATGGAATTACAGCATCAAATACGGATAGAGGGTATGTTTTACGTCGTTTAATTCGTCGTGTTGTTCGTCATGGTCGTTTAATAGGTATTGAGGGGCAATTTATCAATCAAGTTGCTGAAGCAGCGATCCAACTTTCCGAGGAAGTTTATCCCCAAGTGAGGGAACGGGAAAGCTTTATCAAAGGAGAATTAGAACGGGAAGAAGTGGCATTCTTAAAGACATTAGAACGGGGTGAAAAGCTACTCGCTGAAATTATCAGTAAAACACCGAATAAAGGTCAAATTTCTGGGGTAGATGCTTTCACTTTATATGATACTTATGGTTTCCCTTTAGAGTTAACCCAAGAAATTGCAGAAGAAAGCAATTTAACCGTTGATGTCGAAGGGTTTGAAGTAGCAATGAAGCAGCAACAAGAAAGATCAAAAGCTGCTCATGAAACCATTGATTTAACGGTACAAGGTAGCTTAGATAAGTTAGCTGAACATATTCACCCCACAGAATTTTTGGGCTATACTGATCTACAATTAACCGCAAAAATTGAAGCAGTTTTAGTTGAGGGTAAAACCGTAGACAAAGCTGAAGCAGGAACGGACATTCAAATAGTTCTAAATAAGACCCCATTCTATGGAGAGTCAGGGGGACAGATAGGCGATTGCGGTTATTTAACTGGTGATAATTTAGTGATTCGTATCGATGATGTCAAAAAAGAATCAGGAATTTTTGTTCATTTTGGACGTATAGAAAGGGGTCAAGCTTCGGTTAATGATACAGTAACAGCTACCATTGATCGCGCTTGTCGTCGTCGGGTTCAAGCTAATCATACGGCAACCCATTTATTACAAGCAGCATTGAAGAAAGTTGTGGATGATTCTATTTCTCAAGCTGGATCATTAGTAGACTTTGATCGTCTCAGATTTGACTTTAATTGTCCCCGCGCTGTAACCTCAAATGAGTTACAACAAATTGAGGATATTATTAATACTTGGATCGCAGAAGCACATGACACAGAAATCGCAACAATGCCTATAGAAACTGCCAAAGAAAAAGGCGCAGTTGCAATGTTTGGGGAGAAATATGGGGCAGAAGTTCGGGTGATAGATGTCCCTGGAGTTTCTATGGAGTTATGCGGGGGAACTCATGTTAAAAATACTGCTGAGATTGGACTGTTTAAAATCATGTCAGAAAGCGGTATTTCTTCAGGAGTAAGACGCATTGAAGCGGTTGCAGGGCCGGCTGTGTTAGAATATTTGAAAGTACGGGAAACTGTGGTTAAAGATCTCTGCGATCGCTTTAAAATTAAACCGGAAGAAATCAGAGATCGCATTACATCTTTACAGTTGGAACTAAAGACAACCCAAAAAGAATTAGACTCAGTAAAACAAGATTTAGCAATTGCCAAATCTGACCAATTATTAAACAAAGCAGAATCAATTGGTGAGTTTAAACTTTTGGTATCAGACATGGGAGAAATGGACGCAAAAGCTTTACAAACGGCAGCAGAAAGGTTACAACAAAAATTAGGAGAAGGTGCTGTTATTTTGGGTTCTATTCCCGAAGAAGGAAAGGTTAGTTTAGTAGCAGCTTTTAGTCCAAAAGTCAATAAAAATAAGCAGCTACAAGCAGGTAAATTTGTCGGAGAAATTGCTAAAATATGCGGAGGTGGTGGGGGTGGCCGTCCTAATTTAGCACAAGCAGGAGGACGTGATCCTAGTAAGCTAAAAGAAGCTTTAGAAACTGCTAAAAAACAGTTAATTGAAGCCTTAAAAGGTTGATAGAATTTAGATATTTTGTAGGGGTTTAACACTGTTAAACCCCTATCTCTTTTAACAAGATGAAAGATCGCTTAATTAGGAATCGCACTTTATTATTCTTCAATAGAGTTAATTGATAATGAACCATGAATCACAGCAATGATATCTATTTGCTCAGCTTTAATCAGATAAATAATGCGATAATGTCCTTCAATAATTTATCGAATTTGTTTTTCTTCAAATTCTGGTACAATACGACCCGATAGGGGAAACATTGCAATCTGTTCGGAAAGTTTGGTTAATCTTTCAACCTGTCTTTGAGCATAATAGGTTGAATTTTGAGCAATGTAGTTATAAATAGAAGATAGATGATTAACTGCTGTTTGAGTCCAAAAAACTTTCACTTTGACAATCCAAATTTTGCTTTAACTTCTTCCACAGAAATAACTCTCCCTGCTTCACTATCGCTTAATCCTGATTCGATTGATTGTCTAACATAAATTTCGTACATTAAGTCATCCCAAGAGGAATTTTCAGGCAAATTTTCGATTAATTTTTGTGCTTTCTGTTTAACGGTTTGAGTTTCCATCGCTTTTACTAATACTGATCACGAGTTTGTTAAACTTTATTCTATCATAACAGTTAGTTAGAAGATAAGTGATAATACTTAGAATTATGATAAGGCGATCATTCCCTTCATGACACTTTTGAGTAAGTTTGTTATATTAGTAAGGTCGGGAAAAAGAAATTTTTACTGACAGGTTGCAATTTTATGAATTTCTTATAGGAGCGAAATATGAAGCGTGATTGGAATTTGTTTGTTGATATTTTAAAAGATATAGAATCTTCTTCATCCGGTAAAGTTTTTCTTGTTTCAAATCATTCTTCGAGCTTTAAGATTACTTATACTTTCAATTATATCAAATTTAGTATTGAACAATATGAACTTCAAGAAATTTATGACCATGTTTTACTTCTAAAAGATGAGAACTTAATTGAAATAGAACATCTTAAAACAATATCCGGTGGAATAAAAACTTTAATTATTCATCGTTTAACATCGGAAGGTCATAACTTTTTGGATAAAACGCGGGATAAAGATAAGCTTCAAAAAGCTATAAAATTAATTAGTGAAAAAGGTGGTGGTGCAATTAGTGTAGGACTTATTACTCAAGTTCTTTCCGCATTAGCTAAACAAGGACTTGGATTAAATTAAGTTTAAATAAAAAAGTAGGGTGGGCAATGCCCACCTTACAAATCAATCATTTATCATCAATTAATTGTTTATTTTTTTCATTTTTCTTGTTCAATTCTGCTCTCCCGACATCATGGGGAAAAATGTTTGTTTCTGTTACATTGTGGGCGCAAGCATTGCGCCCCTACAGTGGAATAAATTCCGTTTTTGTAGGGGCGTATCGCATACGCCCTTTGTTCGATAAATCAAATAATTGTTTATTTTTTGTGTTTTTCTAGTTCACTTTTTTGATGATTTTTTTGACAAAATCTAAAATAATTTAACAATAATATAATCTTAATCAATTATTAATTTTCATGTTCTATAATCCTCCTGGTCTTTTATAAATAGACTGTTAGTTAAACAGTGAGGAGTTTATGTTAAAACTAAAATTGTCATCGTGTATTTTAGTCCTTTTAGGGGCTATGATCACCCAATCAAATGCCCTAGCTAGTGAATTAGTCGGACGAGCAGTATTAGACGCTAATACCTTTGCTCCAGGGCCAACATCAGGACAATTTATTGCCCCATCTAATGGGTTTATACCACCTTTTGTAAATCAAGAACCCGTACAAGGATTTTCTGCTATTTTACCAGGCCCAACTGCCAATACTTATCGAGTAATGGAAGATAATGGGTTTGGAAGTAAAGCGAATTCTGCTGACTCAGTTTTGCGTTTTTATACCGTTGAAATAGACTTTAATACTGGAGAAGTATTTGCGGCAAATTGGCAAACTGGGGCTAGACTTCCTAGCTTTACAGAAGATAGTATTTTGCAGTTAAACGATCAAAATAATCTGATTAATTTTGACATTGTTGCTGACTTAACAAATTATCCTAATTCAGCCATTCCAGTTGATGCTAATATCGTAACAAATCGTTGGTTAACTGGGGCAGATTTTGATATAGAATCCTTCCGTGAAGCCCCTGATGGAACATTTTGGGTAGGGGATGAATTCGGCCCCTTCTTACTTCATTTTAGTGCAGATGGCACGTTACTAGAAGCCCCTATTTCTATTCCTAACTTACTAGGATTAGATGCAAATCCATTTGTACAATCTCCTGATAATCCTAACCTAACAACAGCGAATTTACCTCGTTCTAGGGGATTTGAAGGAATGGCTATTAATACTAGTGGAACCAAACTTTATCCCCTGTTAGAAGGGCCATTAACCTCCGATCCACAACGCGATCGCTTGTTAATTTATGAGTATGATTTAGCAACTTCTCAGTTTACCGGAAATTCTTTTAATTATCGTCTAGAAAATCCCACAGAAACCGGACAGGCGATCGGCGACTTAACTGCTATTAGTGACACGGAATTTTTGGTGATTGAAAGAGATGGAAAACAAGGAGATCCTAATAATCCTTTATTTTCTGATCCTGCTCAATTCAAACGTATCTATAAAATCAACATTAATGAAGTTGATCAAGATGGGTTTGTCAAAAAAGAATTATTAGTGGATTTGTTAGATATTGCCGATCCTAATAATATTGGTGGCAATGGCACCACTGATGGAATATTTACATTTCCATTTGTCACCATTGAAGCAATTTTACCCATTGATAAAAACACTTTGCTGATCACCAATGACAATAACTTTCCTTTCAGTGTGGGACGTACTCCAGGACAAGCAGATAATAATGAATTTATTCTAGTTTCTATTGCTTCTGTTCCTGAGTCTAACCCATCTCTGGGACTTCTCCTCTTAGGTGGTTTAGGGTTAATTTTAAAGACTAAAAAACCAACCAAGTCTAATAAAGATTAAACCATACAGACTGAAGTCTAATACTATAGAAACCAAGTCTCCGAAGGGAGACTAAATTAAACCCGCGTAGGCGGGTTTTGTCTGTATAGCTTAACCCTTAAGGGTTTGAGCCTATATTTTTTAATAGTTTTACATAGCAGGTTCGGTAGAGCCGCTTTGTTATAATTTAAGAAGTTATAGCAATTCCTGAAAATAAGTTTGATGAAAATAATTCCTGGTTCTAAAACCCCTAATTTCTTACAACGTCTGCAATGGATTTTTGATCCCGTCAGTTTTTTAGAAAATAACCAGGCTCAATATCCTGATATATTTATGGCTAGTGGGATCGGTTTTGGCGATCGCGTGATCATGACTAGCGATCCTCAAGCAATGCAAGAAATTTTAACCAACGATCGCAAACAATTTAACGCACCTAGCGGATTTAATAGCATTTTGCGGCACGTTGTGGGAGATTCTTCTACTATGTTAATAGAAGGCGATCGCCACCGAAAACGTCGTCAATTGGTGATGCCATCTTTTCATGGGGAACGTCTCAAAGCTTACGGAGACATGATCACCCGTATTACCCATGAAGTCATGACTCAACTGCCTATAGCTGAGCCGTTTCTCGCCCGAAATACCATGCAAAGTATCTCCCTACAAATCATTATAGAGACAGTATTCGGCATTACTCAAGGGGAACGCTACCAACAAATTAAACAGCTATTTGGGGAGTTAACTGAATTATTTGAGTCCCCTCTAACTTCCTCCTTTCTTTTCTTCTCCTTTTTGCAACAAGACTGGGGAAAATGGAGTCCTTGGGGTAAATTTTTGCGTCAGCGACAACAAATAGATAATTTAATCTATGCAGAAATTAGCGATCGCCATGCTAACCCAGATCCCAACCGCACCGATATTTTATCCTTATTGATGGCAGCAAGAGACGAATTCGGCAACCCCTTAACTGACGAAGAATTACGGGATGAACTGATGGGGTTATTGTTAGCAGGTCACGAAACCACCGCAACAGCTATGTCCTGGGCTTTGTATTGGCTTCATTGTACCCCAAAAGTCAAAGAAAAACTGGGTCAGGAATTAGCCAGTCTTGGAGAGTCTCCTGATGCAATGGATATTGCACGTTTGCCTTACTTAACAGCAGTTTGTAATGAAACATTAAGGATCACTCCGGTGGCTATGTTAACCTTTCCCAGAGTGGCTCAAGAACCTTTAGAAATTATAGGATATCCTATTAAACCAGGGGACATCGTAATGGGTTGTATGTATCTTACTCATCAACGAGAAGATCTTTATCCTAACCACCATGAATTTCGTCCAGAAAGATTTTTAGAGAGACAATATTCTCCTTATGAATTTATTCCCTTTGGTGGTGGGGTAAGACGTTGTTTAGGGGAAGCTTTGGCACAATTTGAGATGAAATTAGTGTTAGCTACTATTATGACTAACTATCAACTGAAATTAGGGGATACACGACCCGAAAAATTACAACGACGAGGTGTAACTTTAGCACCCGCAAGAGGCGTTAAAATGATTTTTCAAGGAAAACGTCAACCGACAAAGATACAGGAATTAGAATTGTCGAGAAGTTAAGATAAAAGTATCAGTTGTTATGGTAGGGGAAAACGGCCGTTTGCCCCTACCAATCCACCTAAACTCCCCACACTCCCCAAACCCCATGGCTAAACTATTAACCCATCCCCTGATTAAATTCATCAGTCTTCTCATCGGAGTCTGGTTAGGGTTTGAAGCATTATCCCATGTCATTATTGAAGGATTATGGTTTCAAGAAGTTGGATATTTAGGAACCTATCTAAAGCGGTTATTTTGGCAATTTGGCCTCTGGGGAGTGACCACCAGCTTATCCCTGTGGTTTTTATGGGGGAATTTACGTCAAGCGAAAATTCGTCAATGGAATGGGGTTCCAGACACCCCCCCATCCTCCAAAAAACGGCGACGAGAACGGGCAAAACCCTTCTCACAATTATTCCCTGAGTCTCGTCCTATCAAGTTATTTTGGTTGCTGTTCGTGGTCTTTGGGTTAGGGGGACTGATGGGGTTGATGTTAATTTATTACAGTCAAGTGGCCTATGATGTCTGGACTCCTGACCTCACCTTACCGAATATTACCCCACCCCTTCCCTCTCCTTTCTTTTTTAACTCTGTTCCCGAACTGCTGTCCCAACTGAGTAAACATCTCTGGAAATTGGGAGTTGTTGCTGGGATTATCATTTGTCTGCTCATTAATCCCCAATTTTGGCTCAATGCCATAGCCGTCCTTTTTAGTTTGGTCTTTGGCTTAGTTTTATCAGGAAATTGGACAAGAATTCTGCAATATTTTCAGTCAACTCCTTTTGGCGAAGTTGATCCTCAATTTGGTCGAGATATTAGTTTTTATGTGTTTAAATTGCCTTATTGGAAATTACTAAATTTTTGGCTAGGAGGACTCTTTCTTTATGGGTTTATTGCTGTTAGTTTGATTTATTTATTATCAGCAAAAAGTCTCTCTCAAGGTAAATTTCCTGGGTTTTCCCGCGGCCAACTTTGCCATTTATATGTCTTGGGCAGTTACTTAATGTTCATTGTCGGATTATATCATTGGTTAGCCCGTTATCAACTTTTATACTCTACACGGGGCGTAGTTTTCGGGGCAAGTTATACGGATGTTCATGTTGCATTACCCCTTGATACTATGGCCGTGATCGCAACGATAACCATTGCTTTCTGGTTATTCATTAAAGGTATCACCGGATCGGGAAAATATCCCAAGGAATCCCTTAAATATTCTGTTTTACCCCGTCTTCCCTTTTCACCCCTTCCCTTCATCTTTTATTTAACCATTCTTCTGGTTATTTTATTCGCCACAGAAGGGGTTCAAAGTTTTGTGGTAGAACCCAATGAATTAGCGAGAGAAAAACCTTATATTGAACGCACTATTGCCTTAACCCGTCGTGCTTTTGATTTAGATAAAATTTCAATTGAAACCCTTAATGGCACCGGAACTTTAACAGATAAAGATCTCCAGAAAAACCGTTTAACGATTAATAATATCCGTCTTTGGGATTCTCGTCCCTTGCTGGAAACTAATCGCCAATTACAACAAATTCGTCTTTATTATAAATTCCTAGATGCTGATATTGATCGTTATACCATTCCCACAGAAATAGACGGACAAAAGCCAATTACAGCCAAACAACAGGTATTAATTGCCCCTAGAGAATTAGACTATAATGCTGTGCCGAAACAAGCAAAAACTTGGGTGAACCAACATTTAATTTATACCCATGGTTATGGCTTTACTCTCTCTCCCGTAAACCGAGTTGATCAAGGGGGTTTACCTTTCTATTTTGTACAAAATATTGGCACATCCAGCAATGAAGGAGAACTACAAACTGCTAGTTCTTTGATTCGATATAGTATTCCCATTGATAATCCTCGCATCTATTTTGGAGAATCTACTGATACTTATATTATGACTAATACAGAGGTCAAAGAATTAGATTATCCTAGCGGTCAAGATAACGTTTACAATGTTTATGATGGTCGAGGTGGTATCAATATTGGATCTTGGGGAAAAAGAATACTATTTTCTGCTTATCTCAAAGATTGGCAAATGTTATTTACACGCAATTTTACGGAGGATACTCGATTAATCTTTCGCCGTAATATTAACCGTCGTATTCGTAAATTAGCCCCTTTTCTGCGCTTTGATCGTGATCCTTATTTAGTCACTGCCGAGGTTAAAAATGATAGTAATTTAGCCAATCAAACAACCCTTTACTGGATAATTGATGCCTATACAACCAGTGATCGTTATCCCTATTCTGATCCAGGCGATCGCCATTTTAATTATATTCGTAATTCTGTCAAAATTGTCATTGATGCTTACAATGGAGATATGAATTTTTATATTGTCGATCCTAGTGATCCTCTGATTCAATCTTGGTATCAAATCTTTCCCAATTTGTTTACACATTTGACGGAAATGCCCCCAACGATCAAAGCCCATATTCGTTACCCTAAAGATTTATTTAATACCCAGTCAGAACGTTTATTAACCTATCACATGGGCGATCCTCAAGTGTTTTATAATCGAGAAGATCAATGGCGTATTCCTCAAGAAATTTATGGGGAAAAACAACAACCCATTGAGCCATATTATTTATTAATGAGTCTCACTAATGATGCTCAAGAATTTATGCTTTTTACGGTTTATACTCCCACCAGTCGCAATAATTTAATTGCCGGATTATTTGCTCGTTCTGATGGGGATAATTATGGTAAAATGTTATTATTTGAATTGCCTAAACAACGAGTTATTTATGGCCCGGAACAGGTTGAAGCATTGATCAACCAAGATCCCGTAATTTCTCAACAAATTTCTCTCTGGAACCGTCAAGGATCAAGAGTAATTCAAGGAAACCTTTTAGTTATTCCCTTTTTTACTGAACAATCTTTACTTTATGTAGAACCTCTCTATCTAGAAGCTGAAAAAAATAGTTTACCAACTTTAGCGAGAGTTATTGTGGTTTATGAAAATCAAATTATCATGGCAAAAACCCTAAATGAAGCCTTAGATTCTATTTTTAAACCCAGTCAAGTAACTCCGTCAACCATTATTCGGAAATTAGAAGGAGATGACGGAACTATTATTCCTCAATCCTAATTAATTAAGCCATATTTTTGCCCAGGAACTTCTCTATGAATCAAGTTGATTATCTCCGTATTAGTTTAATTGATCGTTGTAACTTTCGCTGTCAATATTGTCTACCTCAAGGGGCGCAATTAGATTATATTTTGCGTCAAGAATTACTCAATCATCAGGAAATAATTACCTTACTAAAAACCGTATTTATACCCCTAGGATTTAGTAAATTTCGCCTTACAGGAGGAGAACCATTATTACGCCCTGGTGTGGTAGATTTAGTTCAGGATATAGCCGCTTTACCCGCAACCGAAGACCTGTCAATGACTACCAATGGGTTTTTATTATCATCCATGGCCCAAGATTTATATAATGCGGGATTAAAACGAATTAATATTAGTTTAGATTCCTTAAAACCAGAGACATTTGAGACAATTATCGGTTACAATAAAAGGGGTATTTGGCAACAAACATGGAATGGGATTCAAACCGCTTATCAAGTCGGTTTTGACCCCTTAAAATTAAATGTCGTTGTCATTCCTGGGGTCAATGAAAACGAAATTGAAGACTTAGCTGCCTTAAGTATAGAACGAAATTGGCACATCCGTTTTATTGAATTTATGCCCATTGGTAATGCCGAATTATTCAGCGATAACCCTTGGGTTCCCTCAGAAGAAATAAGACAAAAAATTCGTGATAAATGGGGATTAATGGAGAGTAATATTAAAGGAAATGGCCCCGCAGATGTCTTTAAAATACCAGGTTCAAAAGGAACATTAGGATTTATTAGTCAGATGTCTGAATGTTTCTGCGATCGCTGTAACCGAATGCGTTTATCTGCGGATGGTTGGTTACGGCCTTGCTTATTAAATGAAACGGGACAAATTGATTTAAAAACCCTCTTAAGACAGGGAACAGATACAACAGAAATAAAAGAAAAAGTTGCTCATTTATTACATATTAAACCAGAGATTAATTATAAACAAAGGGACTCAGGAACCGAAACAGGAATTTATCAACGTACCATGTCTCAAATTGGTGGATAATATATTAAGATACTGTTAAGTCTATGAAAACCCATGAAAATCATCAACAACTAGAATTATTTAAGGCTTTTAAGCCAATATCATTAACGTTTTGTCAAACGAAATTTACATTTATTGATTTATTTGCGGGAATTGGAGGATTTCGCATTCCCCTAGAACAACTCGGAGGAAAATGTTTAGGATATTCTGAAATTGATACGGAAGCAATTAAAGTTTATCAAAAGAATTTTATTAGTTATTGTAATTCGGAAGAAATTAACTTAGGAGATCTTACTAGAATTACAAATCTTCCTGATAAGATTGATTTATTGGTTGGGGGAGTGCCTTGTCAACCCTGGTCAATTGCTGGTAAATTAAAAGGGTTTGAAGATCCTAGAGGTAAACTTTGGTTTGATGTGATTAGATTAGTTAAAAATCACCAACCGAAAGCTTTTATTTTTGAAAATGTTAAAGGTTTAACTGAACCGAGAAATAAAGTAAGTTTTGAAAGTATTATTAATCAATTAGAAGCATCAGGATATTGGGTGACTTATGCTATTCTTAATTCCTATGATTTTGGTTTACCACAAGATAGAGATCGAGTTTTTATTATAGGAATCAACAAAATAATTGAAAATTATGCTAATTTTTCTTTTCCCAAACCCTTAGCTAATACTCCTAAACTTTATCAAATTATTCCTGGTATTTCACAACAGAAATTAAATAAAAAGAAATTTGATCCAGATATTTTATTTGAGGGAAAAATTCCGGTTTCTAGAGGTCGTTTTCAAAAAATTGATGAACTCAATGACTTTTTTATGTTTTCAGATATTAGAGATGGTCACACAACAATTCATTCTTGGGACTTAATTAGAACAACTGAAAGAGAGAAAAAAATTTGTCAAATTATTTTGAGGAATAGACGAAAAAAGAAATATGGGGATAAAGATGGTAATCCTTTAACCTTAGAAATTCTACGAGAACTTATCACTAATTTACAAGAAAATGAATTGGAAAAACTAATTAAAAAGAAAATACTAAAAACTGTTAAAGATCAAGGCTATGATTTCGTTAATTCAAAGATTTCTTCAGGAATTAATGGAGTATCTAAAATATTTTTACCTCATTCTGACGTTCTTGCAACTTTAACAGCAACGGGAACAAGAGATTATATTGCGACTCAATCTTTTACTTGTCAAGATCATAAAATTTATAAAGAAAATTTTATTCAAGAAATATATTTTAAAAAGAAATATAAACCTTTATCGAGTCGAGATTATGCTAAGTTACAAGGATTTCCAGATTGGTTTATTTTAGCAGATAATGAAAATACAGCTAAAAAACAATTAGGGAATGCCGTATCAGTTCCAGTTGTTTATCATCTCACTAAATCTTTACTAAAAACTATCCTATAATTTTGATGAGTAACTTAAAAAGAGAGCAGAAAATGAAGCTTGCTATTCAATCTGTCATTCAAGAGATGATGGACAAAGTTATGAATAGAGTGCTTATTCAAGATCCTTTCCTTCCAGAAAAACATAGAGCAGCAAAACCTTTATATGCAGCTTTAGTTCCTGATGAAATTTTTAAAGGTTCACATTTTGAAAGAAGATTTGTTACTCCTTTTGGTAAAGTTTGGGAAAAGTTAGCCGTTGTTGCTGCACAAGAAGGGTTAGGATATGGAATTATGGGTCATACCATTAAAGGATGTATTAAAGCTGAAAGATTAAGACGCATTACAGAAGTTCTTAATAATCTAGAACACCCAAAACTAGATCAACCAAGAATAACCCCTAATTGGAAACAAGAATTATCTTATATTATGAAAGGAAAGGGAGAAAATATTCCGGTTCAAGTTGTTTGTGATATTTATGCCGAAAATCCTTTAACAAAAGAGAAATATGCCTTTGAATTAAAAGCACCTTTACCCAATAGTGATCAAACAAAAGTGAGCAAGGAAAAAATTCTTAAATTACACGCAATGACACCCAAAAAAGTTGATGGTGCATATTTTGCACTTTCCTATAATCCTTATGGTAGAAAAGAAGATTATAGTTGGTCTTTTCCCTCAAGATGGTTTGATATGCAAACCGATGAAGTTGTTTTGATTGGTGACGAATTTTGGGATAAAATTGGAGGATTAGGAACCTATCAAGCCTTTATTTCTGCTATTAATGAAATTGGGGAAGAATACAAAAGCAGAATTTATCAGGAATTTTTAGGCATTGAATCTATTGTTAGTCAACAGGATTTTAAAATCTAGATACTAATAATCATTCAACCATTTCAGAAGAAGTCCCAATCAAAAATAATAAAGCCATTCTCACAGCAATACCACTTGTAACCTGTTGTTGAATTAAACTAAATTGAGGATCATCCATTAAATCAGAACTAATTTCTACCCCACGATTAACCGGCCCAGGATGAAGTATTTTAACATCAGGATGACATAATTGTAAGCGATTTCGAGTCATTCCATACAGTTGATGATACTCTCTTAAACTGGGTAATAAATAATCCGTCATTCGTTCCTTTTGTAAGCGCAAAGTCATGACAAAATCTGCATTTTCCAAAGCAGGTTCTAATTCCCAATGTAAGAATAATTCCCCAGAATGAGAGTCATTTTTCATCCCTTTAAACCATTCAGGAACCAAAGTTGGTGGGCCTACTAAATGGACATTAGCACCTGCTGCTGTTAGACTCCAAATATTAGAACGGGCAACCCTGGAGTGTAAAATATCTCCAACAATCGCAATTTTTTTGCCATTTAATAACTCTAATCGGGGTTTATCACAATCTAATAAAGAACAGATAGTAAATAAATCTAATAACCCTTGGGAGGGATGTTCATGTTGTCCATCTCCCGCATTGAGGATACTAACCCCTGTGTCTAAACGATCCATTTCCGCCGCGATCGCCTGAGGCACTCCTGCCTCTTTGTGGCGGATCACCATGATATTTGTTCCCATGGCCAGATAAGTTTTGGCCGTATCTAAAATGGTTTCTCCCTTGGTCAAAGAAGAACTTCCTGGGGCAAAATTTAAGATATCAGCAGAGAGACGTTTGGCCGCTAATTCAAAGCTGCTACGGGTACGGGTAGAAGGTTCAAAAAACATATTTGTTACTACCAGTCCCTGAAGGGCCGGAACCTTTTTCGTGCGTCGAGACAACACTTCACGGAAACTAGAGGCCGTTTGTAAAAGGGTATCGTATTCATCCTTTACCCAGTCAGCTAACCCCAAAACATGATGTCGAGTCCAAGTCATTTGACAGTCCTATTTCGGTTGTCACAGGGAACAAATCGATAACCTTATTATTCTATTACTTTTGGCGTAATTAATGAAGAAAGTTCGGGAAAAATAACTTAATCACCCCTGTCCCAAAGGCTAGAATAAACCCAACCCCTATCGAACGATTGATAAATTCTTGACTGTCTAATCGTTTATTAATTCCTTTAACTTCTGCATCAAGGGTTTTCATTTCTCCTTTGAGTGATTCAATTCCCACTTGAGTCTCAGTTCTCAAATCACTGACGTTTTTTTGAAGATTGTCTAGTTTAGCTTCAAATTTCTCAAACTTAGTTTCAAATTTTTCATCAATCTTGTCTAACTTACCATTGATTTCCTTTAAGATTTCCTCTAAGGAGTAAGTAACTGTTATGGGTGTTTGACTCATGGTTTAAACTCCTAATTAGATATATTTCCTTTTGACTGTATTACTTATTAGTTAAGATGTTTTGAGAGAAATTGTAAGGTTTTTTCCCAAGCATCAATGGCAGCTTCTGGATTGTATCTTTGTCCTGATGGATTAGCAAAAGCATGATCCGCATTAGGATAAATATAGATCTCAGCTTGTTTATTCAGAGATTTTAAGGCAGTTTCAAAGGAGTTTACCATTTCGGGAGAAGGCCGTTGATCTAATTCTCCAAAAATTCCTAAAATCGGCATTTGTAACGGTTTTAAAACTTCGGGATTTGTTTCTAATTCCCCTCCATAATAAATCACCGCAGCATCAAGTTTATCTGGGAATAATAAAGCCGTTTTCAATGACCAACTGCCCCCAAAACACCAACCCAGAGAGGCAATTTTTGGGGCCTTTTGCGTTTGTTCTAGATACTGATAAGCTAACATCAGATTTTGCTTAAGGCGATCGCTATTATTTTGAGCATTAGTAACTAATTCTCTGGCTTTTTCTGGGGTATCAGCGAATTCTCCTTCATAAAGATCTACCGCTAACGCATTATAGCCCTGATCGGCAATTTGCCGCGTCATAGCTTTAATATTGTCATTGAGTCCCCACCATTCATGAATGATAATAATGCCAGGTAAAGGGCGATCGCGCTTTATGGGAGAGGCCAAATAACCATTGATTGGTTTTCCCCCTAGGTTGCCGTAACTGATCATTTCTCCGGTGACAACATCATTCTTAGTGGGTAATTGGGTTAAAATGTCAGTAGGCTCAGGTCGTTCCTGATGATGAACAGACCAGAGATATTGAGCATAATCTTGAGTGGGGTTTGAGGTCGCATAAATTGGAAAACTCTTAAATGAGATTGCAACGACCAACAAAAAAGTTCCTAAAACGAGTCCAATAAATAAGCGCATCAATCATACAGAAAAAGAACGTCTTTAAGTTATCATATGTTAGCGAAAAATTACCCTTAGAGACTTTTACCTTCATCGGCTTAATCCAAAGGCAGGTTAAAATAACGGCTAGAAACAACATTGAAGATAAATTTTTGAAACCATTAGGTATTTTGATAATGAAAATGACGGCCCCATTCCCTAAACTTTTGTTAGCGTTTGTTTTTAGTTGTCTTTCTCTATCAGCTATTTCTGCCCAAGAAATGCCGAAAAATGATCAATCCTTAATTTCACCAGAAACCGGAGTTGATTTTAGTCCTCTGAGAAACCGCCTAGAAAAGCAAGAATGGCTCAAAGCCAATGAAATCACCAATACCTTAATTTTACAGTCGATCAAGCGAGATGAACAAGGTTGGATGTCCCGTGACGATATTGCCACAATGCCCTGTTGGGATCTCAAAACCATTGATCAACTCTGGAAAGAATATTCTCAGGGGAGATTTGGCTTTAGTGTTCAATTTTCCATTTTTGTTGAAACCGGAAACAAGCCAGGACGCTTATTAGCCAGCGATGCTTACGATGATTTTGGCACAAGAATAGGATGGCGTAAAGACGGTCAATGGGTAGCCTTTAAACAAAACCTCGACTACAGTTTAGATGCCCCTCTAGGTCATCTTCCTAACCCCCGTTCAGAATACCAAATTACCGGGGGAAGACTGAATTATACAGCCCTCACCCAAAGAATGGTAGAGTGCCGTCTCGTTAACTATTCTGATCCTAGAAAACCCTTTAATTATCAACCTTAAAGAAACTTCAAAGTAAAATTAGGTTTCTTCTGCTAAATTCTAAATGACTTCAGCAATCATCAGAGCAATGGCACACAAACCCCTTCCATCTTCTCAGAAATGGCTCGGAACCATTTTCATGATTTCCTCCTTAGTGACAGGGTGTGGCACAGAAACCCCCCAAGCCACCGCCCCTCAAGCCCTTCCTGTGGAATTACAAACCCTCCAAACCGCCACCTTGGTTAATAGTAGTGCCTTTGTCGGATACCTCGAAGCGAGACAGAGGGTAGACTTAGCCCCCAGTCGTACTAATGGGCGCATTGTCAGTATTTTGGTCGGGGAGGGGGACAGGGTGAGTCAGGGACAGAGACTGATAGAAATTGAACCTCAACAGCAAAAAGAACAATTAGCAGCAGCCACCGGGAGTTTGAATGTAGCAAGAGCCGATTTACGGGCAGCAGAAGCGGAATTTCGGCAAAGAGAAGCAGAACGGGATCAAGCTAGGGCCAATGTTGAAAATGCCAGAGCAACTTTGGCCGGTACGGAAGCAGATGTGCAACGGGTACAAGCAGAATTGATCTTAGCGGAGAAAAATTTTGGGCGGGCGAAATTCTTAGAATCAGAAGATGTGGTGACGAAAGAAAGTCTCGATGAAGCGACACGCACCTTAAATGCTACTCAGGCCCAGTTAAAATCCCAAATTAAAACCCGTGATGCTTCTGCTCAAGCGTTAAAAGCGGCTCAACAGAATTTTGTAGCGGCGGAGAGAAGGGTAGATCAAGCCTTAGCTAATGTGGATAGTCGTCAATCTGCTATTACCCAAGCTCAGGGACAACAGGGGTCAACTGCTGTCACCTTAGACTATAATTTCCTGACTGCTCCCATCAATGGGGTGGTGGGTGCTTTTAATACTCATAAAATTGGCGATAATGTGAATGTGGGTGAAACCATCACCACGGTGACAGATAATCAAGTCTTTTTCTTGAATGTGAATATTCCCACGGAAAACCGCGATCGCCTACGGAAAGGGCTTCCGGTAGAAATGATTAAGGCAGATGGTAGTCCTGGGGTTCAAGGTCAAATTACCTATATTGCTCCTTTAGTCCAACAAAATGCTCAATCGATCCTCGTAAAAATGGCCTTTCGTAATGATGGTAGCTTACGCGATCGACAATATGTGCGGGCTAGGGTGATTTGGGATACCCAACCAGGGGTTTTAGTGCCGACGACTGCCGTTACCAGTTTGGGGGGGCAAAAATTTGTCTATGTGGCCCAATCGGGAAAATCTCAGGATAGTTTGATTGCCAAACAAATTCCCGTCAAAGTCGGGGCGATTCAAGGTCAAGCTTATCAGGTTATTTCTGGGGTCAAACCAGGCGATCGCATTGCTGTGAGTCGTATTTTAGACTTAAAAGATGGCCGTCCGATTAGAGAAGCATCTGTTACTAGCCAGGAAACGATTCAAAATTAACCTCCTAATTAATGACTGAAAAATTTAAGGATTTTGTAAAAGTAAAGGCAATTTATCATCTCCTCCCCCAATAATAATTACCTTGGAATTTTCGGATTTTGCTAATTTTTCTGTCGCTTCAATCGCTTTTAATTTAATTAATTGGTCAGTTAATCCTTGAGATAATAATTTTTGGGAGTCAGCAATGCCTTGGGCCTCGATTTTTTTACGAGTTGCCTCTTGTTTTGCCTTTTCTAATTCAAAGGCGATTTCTTGTCGTTCTTTATCATTAATAAATTGTTGTTTTTGACTTTCTTGTTGGGCTTCCAATTTTTCTTCAATGGCTTTTTGAATGGCTTGGGGTAAAATTACATTTCTCAACAAAACTTCATCAACAATAAACCCTAATGGGGCTAAACTTTGGTTGAGATCTTCTCGTAATTTTTGGGCAACTAAAGCGCGTTTTTCTCCATAAATATCTCTCGCTTCATAACTGGCGGTAATTTGACGAATGATTGAACGAAAACGGGGAATTAAAATTGCTTCTTCATCGGTACCAATGGTTTGATATATGATTCCAGCTTGTTGCGGATTAATTTTATACTGAAAACTCACATCTAAATTTAAGTTTAATCCTTCTTTGGAAGTTGCATCTACTGTTTCTTTTATATCTTGTAATCTCGTGGAAAACTTGGTCACTTTTGCTAAAGGACTAATCCAATGAATCCCAGAATTAAGAGGTGTTTCCTGGACTTTTCCCAAAACTTCTATCACTCCTACTTCTCCCGCAGGAAGAATCACTAAAAAACGAAAAATAATTTGATAGATTGAGAAAAGACTTGCTGAAATTCCCAGGAGTAGCGCAATATTTTTCACCTTATTTTGCTGATTTTCTCCCATTAAATTCGGTTTTTGGAAGGCAATTAAAAAAGCAATTAAGGCTGTAATAAGAGACAGAATAACTGACATATAGCAGTTCTCATACTGGTGAGGTACAAAGTTTTCTGGTTTTAGGCAACAGGCAACAGAGAATAAATTAGAGTGTACCGTTCGTATTGCCTTGCTAAAACGCATTTAAAATGCGTTTTAGCTGATTAAGGAATAATTAAAACCGGACAAGGGGCTAGATTAATCACTAAAGTTGTTACACTTTCTGAGGCCCCTTCCGAGGTTAACCCTAGTCCTCGACATCCCATAACAATTAAATCCGCATTGACTTCATCAGCCACATCACAGATAGTAAAAGAGGGCATTCCTTCCCGTTCAATCACATCTGCCTCAATGCCTTTTTCCGCAAACAAAGCTTGGGCCCCTTGTAATAATTTAGCCACAGCTTCGGCCGAAGTCATCACCCCGCCTTGAGAAATTCCTTCCCCGTCAGGAGACTTCTCGACAACGGATAACAACACCAAACGACTATTATAGGTTTTGACGAGATTCGCCACCGTTTCAGCCGCTTCACGAGCCTCTCGACTCTGATCCACAGAGAACAACACCGTATTAAACATAACTTATCTATCTCCTGGATACCCACTCCGGTACAATCAGCAACAGAGCGACCGCCTGTCCCCTGTCTTCTTTTTTTATTGTCTCAGGGGTCGGTTGTAGTTGTGTTTGGTCACAAGCTGATTTAATCTTTTTTTTAGAATCATTCAGCAATCATTCGGAGGAAATTGACTGTGCCTAAGAAGACTGTAGCAAATTTATCGGCCGCTGACCTCACCGGAAAGCGTGTATTAGTCCGAGTTGATTTTAACGTTCCCCTAGATGGTGCAAGCATTTCTGACGATACTCGCATTCGCGCGGCATTGCCAACCATCAAAGATTTAATCTCCAAAGGGGCGAAAGTTATCCTTTGTAGCCACATGGGCCGTCCCAAGGGTAAAGTAGTCCCTAGCATGAGTTTAGCCCCTGTAGCAGCCCGTTTGTCTGAGTTATTAGGGCAACCTGTGGTCATGTGTGATGATTGTGTGGGTGACTCGGTTACTGCTGCCATTGCTAAACTGGAAAATGGTCAGGTTGCCATGTTGGAAAATCTGCGTTTCCATAACGAAGAAGAAGGCAATGACCCAGAATTTGCGAAAAAATTGGCAGCTAATGCTGATTTATACGTTAATGATGCTTTTGGTACCGCCCACCGCGCCCATGCTTCTACAGAAGGGGTAACACATTATCTTAGCCCCAGTGTTGCTGGCTATTTGATTGAAAAAGAACTCACTTATCTACAAGCGGCCATTGAAAACCCCCAACGTCCTTTAGCTGCTATTATCGGCGGTTCTAAGGTTTCTAGTAAAATTGGAGTCATTGAAACTTTACTCGAAAAGTGTGATAAATTGCTCATTGGTGGGGGCATGATTTTCACTTTCTATAAAGCCCGTGGCTTAAGTGTCGGTAAGTCTTTAGTGGAAGAAGATAAGTTAGAATTAGCGAAATCTTTGGAAGCTAAGGCGAAAGAAAAAGGGGTACAATTCTTGTTACCTACCGATGTGGTTTTAGCGGATAACTTTGCTAAAGATGCCAATGCTAAAATTGCCAGCATTGAAAACATTGAAGACGGTTGGATGGGGTTAGATATTGGCCCGGATTCTATTAAAGTCTTTCAAGATGCTTTAGCTGATTGTAAAGCAGTAATTTGGAATGGCCCAATGGGGGTATTTGAATTTGATAAATTCGCGGCCGGAACTGATGCGATCGCTCATACTTTAGCCGGGTTAACTGCCACAGGAACAACTACCATTATTGGGGGGGGTGACTCCGTTGCTGCCGTTGAAAAAGTGGGAGTTGCTGATAAAATGAGCCACATTTCTACCGGAGGTGGGGCGAGTTTAGAACTGCTCGAAGGTAAAGTTTTACCCGGTATTGCTGCCTTAGACGAAGCGTAATTCTACCCTAAGCTAAGACGTATTTTTAATGCGTTTTAGCTTAGGAAAAAGCAATATAATTTCATTCTTCTCTGATCATAATTTGTTGGGTTTCACTTCGTTTAACCAACCGAAAAACTACTAATCTTAGCTAGTAGGCAACCAACCAAATAATTTGGCCGCACCCCCAATCAAAGCAACAATTAAAGCGACTAAAACACCACGATTGATAAATTCTTGATTATCGAGTCTTTTGCTAATACCATCTACTTTGGCATCTAGGGTTTTAATTTCACCAGAAAGTTTTTGATCTAGGGTTTTAATTTCACCAGAAAGTTCTGTTTGACCAATTTCAAGTTTAACGAGTTTCTGATTAACTTCATCAAACTTTTTATCCATTTTTTGGTTAACCTCGTCAAACTTCTGGTTAACCTCGTCAAACTTCTGGTTAACCTGATCAAACTGCTTGTTAACTTCAGCAAACTGTTTATTCACATTCTGTTCAAAGCGAGTTAGAACTTCTTCGAGGGTATAAGTGACGGTTGTTTGGGGGTTGGTAGTCATGGCTGATGAGGTAAATTAATTTTTTTAGGATAAGGGATAACCTGTTAATCTTAGCTGGTAGGCAACCAACCGAATAATTTGGCCTCACCCCCAATCAAAGTAACAATTTTTTTGCTTACGCTTGATTAAAAAAACTTCAAAATGCGTCTTAGCTTAACCTCCACTAATTTTAACTTTATAGCCTAAATCACCCAAAACTTGCACTAATTTCTGACGATGATCTCCTTGAATTTCTAAGTCCCCCTCCTTGATAGTTCCCCCACTACCACATTGATTTTTTAACTGTTTAAGTAACTTATTTAAAGTTTCTGGTGAATGTTGAAACCCTGTAATAACAGTGACAGTTTTTCCCTTGCGTCCCGAACGGGTAGACTGTACCCTAATATTTTGTTGCGGTGGTGGAACATCTCGAACCGTCCGTTCTAACGCTTCTGAGTTGGAAGCATTACCAAACTCTTGATAAATAATAGACTTAGACTGCTTAGATTTAGAAGACATAGTGATCAGCAAAAAATAACTACAATGGATCTTAATCTTATCAAGATCTAGGGGCTTAATAATATTAAGCCCCTACGGCATAATATCAATTAGACTCGCCATAGTTAGATCAAACTACAATGACAACCACACCCATTACCCCATCATCATCGACACAAACCCAATATCCCGACGCATTAGGACGCTTTGGCCGTTATGGGGGGAAATATGTCCCTGAAACCTTAATGCCAGCCCTCAGCGAACTGGAAACCGCCTATAATCGTTACAAGGATGACCCAGACTTTCAACAAGAATTATCCCAATTATTAAAAGATTATGTGGGCCGGCCGAGTCCTTTGTACTTTGCAGAACGCTTAACCGAATATTATGCCCGTCCTGATGGTACAGGCCCCCAAATTTACCTAAAACGGGAAGATTTGAACCATACAGGGGCCCATAAGATTAATAACGCCTTGGGACAGGTATTATTAGCGAAACGCATGGGCAAAAAGCGTATTATTGCCGAAACAGGGGCCGGACAACATGGGGTTGCTACAGCGACAGTTTGCGCCCGTTTTGGCCTAGAATGCGTCATTTATATGGGGGTTCATGATATGGAACGCCAAAACTTGAATGTGTTCCGCATGAAACTATTAGGGGCCACGGTTCAACCTGTAGAAGCAGGAACCGGAACCCTTAAAGATGCAACCTCAGAAGCGATTAGAGACTGGGTGACAAATGTAGAGACAACCCATTACATTTTAGGGTCGGTGGCCGGGCCTCATCCTTATCCCATGATTGTCCGAGATTTTCATCATATTATTGGCCAAGAAACCCGTCAACAATGCAGGGAAAAATGGGGCGGTTTACCTGATATTTTACTCGCTTGTGTGGGGGGTGGATCAAATGCGATGGGGTTATTTTATGAGTTTCTTAAAGATACCTCAATCCGCATTATTGGAGTAGAAGCAGCAGGGGAAAGTATTGCCTCTGGAAAACACGCTGCAACCCTCACAAAAGGTCGTCCTGGGGTGTTACATGGGGCCATGAGTTATTTATTACAAGATACGGAAGGACAGGTCATTGAAGCCCATTCTATCAGTGCTGGTTTAGATTATCCTGGAGTGGGGCCAGAACATAGTTATCTTAAAGATGCTAACCGCGCTGAATATTACAGTGTAACTGATGCCGAAGCTGTGGCGGCTTTTCAGCGTTTATCGCAGTTAGAGGGTATTATTCCTGCTTTGGAAACTTCCCATGCGATCGCCTATTTAGAAAATCTTTGTCCCAGCTTAGAAGGTAGTCCCCGTATTATTATTAATTGTTCGGGCAGGGGAGATAAAGATGTGCAAACTGTGGCTAAATATTTAGGTAGTCAATAAACTTAGGGTGGGCAATGCCCACCCTACAATTATAAATAAATAAATGTAAATTTTGTTTGACAAAAACTTAACTTTATAGGTTAAAAGCCTTAAGTAATTCAAGTTGTTGATGATCTTAGTCAGTTTTCATGGCCTGAAGAATATCCTGATGTTGCTGAGTTGTTGCATTTTCTCAACACCCTTTGCGCTGAGATCATCTAACCTTGTATCCTGAATATATAGTAGGAAACAGGCAGTACATGGTTATTGTCTACATTCGCCCTTTGACAAGGTTCTTACCTGTTCCCGCTTAGATAAGTGCCTAAACAAAATTAATTTTGTGTGCTTACTTAGATAATACCAATCGATTGATACTCAAGAGAAATGGTATAAAACTGTATCATATTTTTCTAAACTGGCTTAGGTGTCATATTTTAAGACCCCCATCAAAGTCAGTGGGATTCATTTTTAGCAAATTAGCGGCGAGCATTGTATGCCTAAAAGGTTATTATGTCCAGACGAAAAAAGAGTTTTCCCTGTGGTCATAAAGGTTATGGTCAAATCTGTCATCGGTGCGCTCATGAACAAACCATTTGGGAAGAGAAAAAACAACAAAAAAACGCTTGGGAAGAGACATTTACGCAAGATCCCATTGACTTAAGGCCATTTCCTAAAAATGTGGTACTCAAAGCCCGTCAAATCCTTCAGGGCCTGGCTAACCAACAGGATTATCGAGAATTTCATGGCAAACGACTAAGACATGATCGCTTTGTCATTAGTATTCCAGTGACCCGACATTATCGTTTAATTTGCCGCGATCATGGAAATTTCTTGACCCCAGAGGCGGTGATCTCCCATGAAGATTATAATGTATGTAAACCCGGCCGTTAAAAATCAAACTATATAATCATCAATTTTATTACTCGTTACCAGTCATCTAAGTTCTGTTTTAACCCCACCCCAGCTCATCCCTAAAGAACATAATGCAAATCTATCTTGACTATAGTGCCACCACGCCCCCTCGCTCAGAGGTCATTACTCAAGTCAATGAAATCCTGACACAGCAATGGGGCAACCCCTCCAGTTTACATCTGTGGGGGCAACGGGCAGCTATGGTCATGGAAACCGCTAGAGTTCAAGTTGCTCACCTCATCAATGCGGCTGATCCTGAATCCATTATCTTTACATCAGGGGGAACAGAAGCCGATAATTTGGCTATTTTTGGCATTGCTAGACGTTACACCACGCCGCAACATATTATCATCTCGACGGTTGAACATCCTGCCATTGCTGAACCGGTGAGACGGTTAGAACAAGAAGGATGGCAAATTACCCGTTTACCTGTTAACCGTCAAGGTAGAATTAATCCCCTCGACTTAAGCGCAGGGATTCAACCTAATACTGTCTTAGTATCCATTATCTACGGACAAAGTGAGGTGGGAACGGTTCAACCCATCGAAGAATTGGTAAAAATTGCTCATTATCACGGTATTCTCTTTCATACTGATGCTGTTCAAGGGGCAGGGAGATTATCGGTCGATGTACAACGACTCAATGTTGATTTATTGTCCTTGTCTGCCCACAAAATTTATGGGGTGCAAGGGGCCGGGGCTTTATATGTGCGTCCAGGCATTAAACTTACCCCCTTATTCGGTGGGGGGGGACAAGAAGGCAAATTGCGCTCAGGCACTCAAGCAGTTCCTATTATTGCAGGGTTTGGGGTGGCTGCTGAATTGGCCGCAGAGGAAAGGGAAAGAGAAACCCCTCGGTTAATCGGACTACGCGATCGCCTGTTTGATTTGATGGCTGATTGTCCTTATTTAGTTCCTACAGGGGATAGATTATATCGTCTGCCTCATCATGTTAGTTTTGCGATCGCCGCGCCTTGCGATTATCTTCATCCAGAAAATATTACAGGTAAAACGATAGTGCGTCAGTTAAATTTAGCTGGCATTGCCATTAGTTCTGGATCTGCTTGTCATAGTGGTAAATTAAGCCCCAGTCCCGTTTTATTAGCCATGGGTTACTCGGAAACAGAAGCGTTAGGCGGCATTCGTTTAACTTTGGGACGGCACACCACCGAAGCTGATATTGATTGGACAGCCATGGTGCTTAAACAAGTTCTCAACCGCTTAATTCCTGAATTAGTCACTGTCTCAGGCTGCAAGTAAAGGAAATCTATCTGGTTTTTGTCACCTTGACAAGACAATGCAATTGCATTACCTTAGAGATATAATTTAACTAACAGGTTGAGAAGTCGCTATGGCTTTAACATCAACTCCATGTTCAGAATCTACTCTGACGGATCGTTATCAGACGACAATCCCTGAGCCTGTCCGCAAAGCTCTTGTCTTGAATAAGCGTGATAAGATAGGTTACAGCATACAGTCTGACGGTCAAGTCGTGATTTCTCGCGTTGACCAGACAGAAAGCGATCCTATACTTGGCAAGTTTCTGAATTTTATTGCACAAGATATCGAAAAAAATCCCCAACACTTACAAGGGATTAGCTCTGACTTAGTAAGTCGTGTTAAGTCTTTGGTTGCTGAAGTGGATGTTGATCTTGATGCACCACTTTCTGATGAGGATGAATAAGTTTGTCCGTAAATCAGCCCCTAGTAATTAATGGTTGGAACCTATTTGCTCATCCTCTCTTTCTTAATCAGTTTGAAGAACTTTTGATGCAGGTTGAAAATTTGCGTCAGAAGTATCCTCAAGACTACAAGAAGAAAAATGCTACCAAGCGTCTAGCTGCCATAGTAAAGCTGGTATTTGATGTGATTCCTCAAGATCCAACCCGTAGTGATTATCGTCAAGGCACTACCCTTGGTGACGATTACAAGCACTGGTTTAGAGCTAAATTTTTTCAGCAGTACCGACTGTTTTTTCGATATCATCAAGAGAGCAAAATCATTGTTTTCGTCTGGGTTAACGATGAAAACTCTAAGCGAGCTTATGACAGTAATACGGACGCTTATCGAGTTTTTAAGAAAATGCTCTTAAGTGGTAATCCCCCAGACGATTGGAATGACTTACTCAAAGATGCAAAAAGTGAAACTAATCGTTTAGAGAAAGCAGTTAATGCGGAAATTTAACCGGATTTCCTATTATTACTAACAACAGTTTTCGGTTGCCAATTCTCAACACTCACCCTTGGTAATCGATGTTTAAACCCACAAAGAATTTCCCAAGAAATCGTATTTAATAAACTTGCCCAATGATCTGCTGTAATTTCTTGCTCTCCATCTTTGCCAATTAAAGTAACAACATCTCCCACTTGTAAATTGCGAAGATGAGTAACATCTAACATCAATTGATCCATTGTAATGGCCCCGATTTGACAGGCCCGTTGTCCCCGAATTAAGACTTGAAGACGGTTCGATAAATTACGGGGAACTCCATCGGCATAACCAATACTCACCACCGCAATTTTCATCGGGCGATCGCTGACAAACTGATGACCATAACTAACCCCCGTACCCGGAGGAATCGCTTTAATTTGCGTAATTTTCGCCTTTACCTGTAACACAGGTTTTAACATAACCTGGGAACGCAAATGAGGGGCAGGATACAAACCATATAAGGCTAACCCTACTCTAACTAAATCATAGTGTAAATTAGGAGCAACCAATGTGGCAGCAGAATTAGCAAAATGAAGACAAGGGGGTTGAATTCCTTGGGTTTTGAGTTGGGCGATCGCCTGTTTAAACCGTCGATGTTGTAATTTCATCTGGGTGGGATCAGGATCATCGGCCGTTGCTAAATGAGAATAAACACTGGC
The DNA here is from genome assembly GCF_034932065.1 of Crocosphaera sp. UHCC 0190. Taxonomy (NCBI): domain Bacteria; kingdom Bacillati; phylum Cyanobacteriota; class Cyanophyceae; order Chroococcales; family Aphanothecaceae; genus Crocosphaera; species Crocosphaera sp. UHCC 0190. The sequence goes on along the minus strand of NZ_JAYGHP010000002.1, from coordinate 419,343 downwards.
CAGGGTTAATGAGGGTAATTGTTGCACTAATTTGACAAATTCCGTCCCTTGGTGCCAAGGGGTTCCTAAACGGGACATTCCCGTGTCTAATTTTAGATGCACAGGTAAGGTTTCCCCAAATTGGCAGAGGGTTTGGGAGAAAATTAAGGCCTGTTGGGGGTTACAAAGAGTCGGTTCTAATTTCCAATGAGCGATCGCCGCAATTTCTTCAGGAGTATTCATAGCCCCTAAAATAAGAATCGGGGCAGTAATTCCGGCTTCTCGTAATTCGATCCCCTCTCCCAAAGTAGCAACGGCCAAGCCATTAACCCCTGCATTAAGCACAGTTTGGGCCACGGTAATGGCCCCATGACCATAAGCATCTGCTTTCACCACAGCCATTAAAGCGGTTTTTGGGGACAATAAACCCTTAATTTCTTTGACATTGTGAGTTAAGGCCCCTAGATCGATTTCTACCCAGGCCCGTTGACGGATAATGTCAGAAAGATAGTAATTGTAGCGATTTTTAGTGACTCCTAAGATAGACTCTTGACTTAACATCCCTGCTCACTCCTAACACAATCACCCAATACTGTAACCAATTGACGATTATCTTAACAGACGCAACAAATCAAAAGATGATTCCAAATTGGGGTAATGGGGTAATGGGAAAACTTTCTCCTCACCTCCTCATTCCCTCACACCCTTACATCACTCCATGTCATCAAATAATAATTCTTCTAAAATTGCTTGCATTTCCTCATCTTCAGGAGACACTAATTCTACTTCTCCCAGCAAATTATATTTGGCCAAAAAGAGTAAGGGAGACAAGGGAGTATAAATTGAGTATTTTTGATCTTGATGATAAAAATCTTTGAGAAATTGTAACTCTTCTGAGTCTAAGGCTGGCCCATCTGTTTCTAATTCTAGGGTTAAAATGCCATCATCTTCTATAGGAGGTAATTCCCCCACTACCGTTAGGGTAAAGGCCGTTAATTTTAGGGTCAAATCGAGTTCCGCTAACACAGCTTTAGCGTCAGGGAAAATCTCTTCGATTTCGATTTTATCTTCTAATAAGACAGCATTAGTAATTTCTTCGGTGTCCTCAACATCTTGATCCTCTTCATCCCAGACCAAAACGACAATAGGAATATCTACAGGCATCAGCAAGAGATAAGTTCCATCGTCTCCTTCGATCGCGTTTTCTACATAACATTCTAGAGTGCGACCGTCTTCGTCAGTTAAGGTCACACTATCGATATCTTCTGGATCGCTTTCTTGGTTGAATTGGAACGATGACATGGTTTTAAATAAGACTGCGATTGAATTAGAATATCATAAATTGTCATCAGTTATTGACGAGATTAATTGAGATAAGTGCCTACCCAGCGAGTTCTGTGTAAATACTCGAAACCTGCTACATCAGTGAGATTGTATTGCAGGGGAGTGATGGTAATGTAATTATGTTGAATGGCCTGGACATCGGTGGGAATGTCGGGAGGAAGATGAATATGATCCGGTTGTTCTATTTCTGTGACTAACTCTCCGGCCAACCAATAGTAGCTTTTTCCTCTGGGATCGATACGCTTCTCAAAATTTTCCACATAGCGACGCAACCCTTGACGGGTGATCATTACACCAGCGATCGCATTTGAGGCCACGGGAGGAACATTAACATTAAGTAGGGTACTTTCGGGAAGAGGATGACTGGCCAACTGTTTGACTAGGGTACAGGCAAAATTGGCGGCGGGTTGAAACTCACGGGAAGAAAAACTGGCTAAACTAATGGCAACACTAGGAATGCCTTCAATAATGCCTTCCATAGCTGCTGATACAGTGCCTGAATAAAGAACGTCTGTACCCAAATTGGAGCCATGATTAATGCCTGAAACAATGATATCAGGACGGGTTTCTAGTAGGGTACTCAAGGCTAATTTTACACAGTCTGAGGGGGTTCCTGAACAGGACCAAGCAGCAATTGTCGGAGCAAAAAAATCCTCGACAATTTCTGCCCGAATGGGACGATGTAGAGTCAAGCCATGACCTGTAGCCGAGCGTTCTCGATCAGGACAAACAACAGTGACATTATAGTCTGCTTCGGCCAGGGTATTGGCCAGGGTGCGGACACCGAGGGAAAAAATGCCATCATCATTACTGATTAAAATATTGATGGGGGAAGGATTGGTCATAGATAAAAAAGGTCAGATGAATTTTATATTATTGTCGTGAACTACCCACGCATTCCGCGTAGCGACTGCGTTCCTTATGCGGGGACTTCTCGCTCCCGAAGAGGTTAAACCTAGTCAAATCAATCATTTTTCGAGAAATTATAGCATTGATTAACTATCATTAATTCTTGAAAAAACTCACCAATAAAATTAGGGAAAGCCACAGATCCACAGCATAACTTCGTCGAGTTGACTTAATCATCCTGCCCATCCGCAACTTTCCCTAAGCCTTAAGCTTCAGAATAACGCCGTTTAATTAACGACGAGGAACAGCCGCCATATAATCCAGACTTCCGGTAGAAACCCTGCCAGTGGGGTTTCCTTTAGCACTGGGAAGACTCCGTGCTACTCCTAAGAAGTTGGAAGGATCTCCTGCTTTGGCTTTTTGGTCTTGAGGAACGTAACGACGGATTTCGTTTTGCCAAACGATTTGGGGGAAGCCCAAAATGGTGCGATAGTAGCCATCATAACGGGGGGACTTGATATTGAAGGGGGTTTCACCCGCTTCGCGTCCAGGTAAGTTACGACGACGTTGGAAAGGAACGGTATCATAACCGAAGTTTTCTAGATACTCATCACTATTGAGCAATTCGTCGATGAAACCGCCGTATCCTTTGGTCGCAACGACAATAGACCAAGTGATTTTTTCCCGTTCGCTGTAGACATCCCGGCCGAGTACCCGTTGAACACACTGTTCAACAAAGCGGTAGTTACTATTTTTCTCGTAGAAGCTGTTGATAAACGTCTTAGAGAGTAACAAACCACGAATGAAGTCCCGCACGGTAATTTGTCCATTACGGAGTTGGGACTCTAGGACAGGTTCCCGATCCCACTGAAACGCATGGAAAAAGATCTGGCGGTAAGCCGCTTCGATCAGATTACCCATTTCTCCTGGAGAGAGGAGATTTTCTGTGGTAAAGACGATCGGTTGCTCGTCTCCTGGTACCAGGTATCCTTCTACTCGCGCATTTTGGGATTTTGGCGCGTAATCTAAAAGAGGAAGAGCCAAGTTTGAACCTCCGTTATTTTACAAATTCTTAAAAACTGTAATCCTAATCATAAGGGAGTTGGGGACGTTAAGCCGAGTAATATTAACAATTATTACAATTAATTAGAAAGGGAAGGAGAAAGAAGAGGGGGGAAACAAGGGAGAAATTACCTTCTATTAAACCTCCCACACCTCTCACCCTTCTCTACCAACCCGTAATGGAATAGCAAGGATTGAGGGTTGAGACGTTGCCGACGACGGCATCAACGGAGTCATTGCCCTTGTCTTCCTGACGCATTTCCGCGCAAAACGTCGCCGTATTAAAGCCCCCAAACCGTTGTACCGTACTGGTTCTCAATCTTAGGTCAGGATTTACAAACCAAAACCTTTCAATGGTACTCATGGTGTCGTATTCTGTCACCAACACTAGGGCATTATCCTCATCTATCTGATAACGGCCGGCAATGGGGACAATTTCTGCATAACCCCTTTCTCTTAAGAGCATTCCCTCTCTCGGATTATCAGCATCGGGGATTAAGGCAAAAATGGTGTTGCCTTCGTGATTTTCGTCTTCTTTATCCCAGGCCATGGAACCATCCCAACTGACAAACGCACCCCCAATGGCTAAAGCGGGATCAAAGTCGTGCAGTTGGCAAATTTCGGCAATTTTTGGATGATCCGGCCCAAGAGCTTCTACATAAATCTCTGAGTTGCCAATTTCTGCCCGTCTAAAGGCTAAATGATGGGTGGTGCGCTGCGATCGCCATTTTCCTGAACTATTTTGAAAAAATTCTAATGCGTCCATAATTTTGATGACTCCCGTTACTTTTAACAGTTTTTAGACATCCCCATTCAACTCTTGAGTTAAGATTGGGGGTTGACATTGTTTGATTTTTATGGTAATACCGTTTGCACCTTCTTCTTTTAAGTCTTCCACATAACCCCCTTGATTAATTTGGGCTTCTTCGGGACTGTCAAAGGGGCCAAAATAATACAAACAACGGGGCTGTGTTGTTATAATTTCAACCCACCAGGGCAATTCAATTTTCTGTTTAATCGGTAGCTCATTGAGAGCATTAACAGGCATAATATTCACAATTTTGCCTCCTAAGCGGGTGATCCGTTGCATTTCTTGGTTCATCCGTTTATAAGGGACTTTTAAGTAAAATTTCCCCCGACGTTGAAATAAACCGTTAATTTGGTTAAGTGCCGCCATTTGGGGTTGAATCACCACTTCATATAGAAAAACACGGTTATTTGCGTCGTTGTTAGTCGCCATGTTAGTTTAGGTTACTGGGTACATTGGGATTAATGACAGCCCGATCAGGTTGATTTAGCTGGCTACTGAATATGCTTTGATGAAAACGTTAAAGCTGGTTGAGCTTAGGGATTTTCCTTAGCCTATCATGGGTTGTCGCTTTTCTCTATGAAAGAACTTCGACCACAATTTGAAAAATTTCAGCAGATTTTTATATTTTACTGAATATTTAGGGGCTAAGTTACATCATTCCTCAAAATTTTCTCATTGACAATGAATATCAGCCTATACATTCTTTTTAGTTCCCTGAATTTTCTTCTTTTATCCCTTGATCCCTTCCTGATCCCAATGCTTTATTTATCTATGTTTGATAAAATAATTTTCGAGACTTAATCCTACATTAAAATAAGAAACTAATGCGCTACCAAAAAACTAAATACTTGACAGAGCTTTAAGGACAAATGTTAATTCACTTTTTAGGGGTTTCTGGTTGGCTATTTTTCCATTTCTTGCCTCAACAATATTACGATAATCAAGGCTTACCAAATCCTTCTATTATTGTCCAAGCTTCGAGAGAAAGTTTAGAGTTTACAACCTTGAAAAAAGACTTAGAAAAAGCAGGATTTGAAGTGATTTTTGCTTTACCACCCCAAAGAGGAGCCTATGGCTTATTACAGGTAGAAACTAAAAAGATTTGGATTAATCCGGTGGTTTTTGATCTCAATATTTCTCTCCCAACTCTTATTCATGAATCGGTTCATGCTGCTCAAGTTTGCGCTGGAAAAGGTAAAATAACAACCTTAAGATTAGAGGTTGAACCGATTAATTATGCTCGTCCTTTTTTTCAACAATATTCTGATATTCATCGCCAAGATTTAGAACGGGAAGCTTATGCAGTGCAAACTCAACCAAACTCTTTTGAATTGGCTTTATCTTTACTGCAAAAACATTGTAATTTGAAAGAAAAAAATAGTTAAAAATCCAATTCCTCTTAAGTAAGCCTGAAAACTTCACCAGTAATCATCAAATATGAAGCTTTGTTACAAAAGCTGTCAAGGGGGAAAGGAAGTTGATATATTGGTAATTGAAGCAAGGTAAAGCTTCCCTGGCAGATCAAACAGCCCAGTGAACATCAGTAAAACCAAGAGGTAAGTTAACGCTGTTTAAACTAAACGTCTGTCTCGTATCCGACAACAACACCCAGTCAGAAAACGGATCATTCCTCAAATGGGTAAAATGGGAGTCAATCAATAGCCCTTGTCTTGAGTTTGTTAAGAGTTAAGGGGTTGTTCGATACCTCCAGATAGTCTCACAAAAGAGAGGAATAAAACCGGAGAGTAAGACTGGGGTGTTGTTTTTAAACATTTAAAAATAAAAATAGTAATCAATTAATTAATTTTAGATTAAACTATAATTTGGATTATGTGATATTTCCCTGAGTTATCGGATGCCAATGAAGCAAAACCCTTTATTAATGGCTCAGCAGGAGTTTTTAAGAGAAATAGTCAAAAAAATCCAGGAATTCGTAGAATTAGAGCAGATTTTTCTATTGACGACCAATCAAGTTCGACAGCTATTAAAGACAGATCGGGTAGGCATTTATCCCTTAGACTCGAATCATCAGGGGTGGGTGAGTGAGGGAAGTGGGCGATCGCCTGATATCTACGCTAGTCAACAGTTGCCCTGGGATCATAAATTAGAAGAAGCTTATCAAATTTATGCCCAACCCGACGGACTGTGGTTAGTCAATGATTTTCAATCAGTTATTTTACCAGATCGCTATTGTTCCCTGGTGCAAAAATGGGATTGTCAAGGGCAAATTGTGGTTCCCATCTACAAAAGAAAACAACCTTGGGGACGGTTGCTGATTCATCATTGCTCACAACCCCGTTATTGGGAAGAGACAGAAATTCTGTTTGTGCAACAGATCGCCCTTCATTTAAGTATCGCCGTAGAACAAACCGAAATGTACCAAAAACAACAAAATCAAGCAAAACACTTAAATGAAGCAGTAGAGCAAGCTGTACAGCGACAGGAAACCATTGCCAAAATTATTGATAAAATTCGGCGATCGCTTGATATTAATACCATTTTAACCACAGCTACCCAAGAAGCCCGTCAACTCCTCAAAGCAGATCGAGTAGCTATTTATCGCCTCCATGACGATTACAGTGGAGAGTTTATCATGGAATCTGTGGGAGAGGGCTGGACATCTTTACTCAGCAAACAACAAGAAGATTTGGCCATTGGTGCCAGAATTGCTGAATGTCGCCTCAAATTATTAGGAAACCCTGAACTAAGCGACAGTTACTTACAAAGCACAGAAGGGAGAATCTTTACCCCTCAAGACCTATTGCGAGTCTGTGATAACATCTATCAAGCAGGATTTCCTGATTGTTATATCGAACTAATCCAAAGATATGAAGCCCAAGCTTATATTATTGTTGCCCTCTACAAAAATAACTGCCTTTGGGGGTTATTAGCCGCTTATCAAAACTCAGGGCCTCGTCACTGGGAAGATGCAGAAATCAATTTTATGGTACAAGTGGGAGTAAACCTAGGCATTGCCCTACAACAAGCCAACTTATTAGCCCAAACCCAACAACACGAAGAACAACTACAAACAGCCCTAGAAACCGCCTTAAAACAACAAACAGAAACCCTCGCTAAGACTAACCAAAAAGAGCGATCGCTGGCCATTGTAATCGATAAAATTCGTCGAACCCTCGACTTAAATACCATCTTTCAAACTGCCGCCACAGAAGTGCAAAAACTCTTAGGGGTAGAACATATTGCCATTTATCAATTTGATCCCGACTATGGGGGTAAATTTATCTTTGAATCAGATCCTAGGGAATTTTTAGCTTTAGTGGGCCGTCGTTGGGATGATGAATATTTACAAGAAACCCAAGGGGGAAGATTTCAAGAAAATCATACCTGTGTCATTAATAATATTGAAACAGATGATCGCTCCTCTCGTTGTCACCTGGAAATCTTAGAAAGCTTTGGGGTGAAATCCATGGCCGTCGTTCCCCTGTTCCAAGGGTTACGACTTTGGGGACTACTCGCAGGGTTTGAACATACCCAGTCCCGAAATTGGCAAAGCGATGAAGTGCAGTTATTACAACAGGTGGCCCACCATGTCAGTATTGCCCTGCAACAAACTTTTTATGTACAACAAATTCAAGACTATGCTCAAGAACAGGCGATCGCAGTGCAACAAGAACGGGCCTTGTCTGAAGTCATTGATAAAATTCGTCGTACCCTCGATTTAGATACCATTTTTCAAACTGCTGTCACGGAAGTCCGTTATCTCCTCAAAGCAGATCGAGTCGCCGTGTTTCAATTTGATCCTGATTCAGAATTTTCCCTAGCAGAATTAGTATCAGAAGATGTGGCCGCCGAATATATTTCCGCTTTGACGGCCCAAGTGGAAGATAATTGTTTTGCCAGACATAGTGCGCCCTATTATCAACAAAGTCATGTTTGTACTATTAATGATGTAGAAAAAGCTGACTTATCAGACTGTTATCGAGACATATTGGCCCAGTTTCAAGTGCGGGCAAATATAGTGGCCCCTTTACTGAAAGGGGAGGAACTCTGGGGGTTATTATGTATTCATCAATGTTCGGGCCCCCGTCAGTGGAAAACCTCAGAAAAGGGGTTTATTACCAAAATTGCTACTAACCTCAGCGTAGCCTTACAACAAGCCGAATTATTAAAACAAACCCAAGAACGCTCTCAAGCCCTGGAAAACGCCTTAGAGCAAGTGCAGCAACAAAAACAAAGTCTAGCCCAAATTGCCGCCCAAGAAAAGGCATTAGCTAGGGTAATTAAGCGTATTCGTCAACGTTTAGATCTCGAATCAATCTTTTATTCCACCACGGAAGAAGTGAGACAGATGTTGCAGTGCGATCGCGTGGTGGTTTATCGTTTCTTGGACAATTGGGATGGTGAATTTCTTTATGAGTCCCTTGGGGAAGGTTGGAAACCTTTAACGGGAGAATTCGGGGAAAAACCGATGTGGGAAGACACCTATCTTCAAGAAACTCAAGGGGGGAGATATCGTCACCACGAAACCTGGGCGATTCGTAACATTTATCAAGCTGGATTAACCCCATGTCATATTGATATTTTGGCGCAATTTCAAGTGAGGGCCTTCGTGGTAGTGCCTGTTTTTGTGAGAAATCAATTATGGGGACTATTAGGGGTCTATCAGAATACGGGCCCCCGTTCTTGGCAAAAACGAGAGGTGAACTTACTGAAACAGGTGGCTAACCAGTTAGGGGTTGCCATCGATCAAACAGAATTATTAACCCAGACTCAACAGCAGTCTGATGTCTTACAAAGTACCCTGGCTGATCTTAATGCTATTGTGGATAATTTGGGAGATGGTTTGTTAGTTATCGATAACTCAGGAAAAATTACCCGTTTTAATCCAGCCTTACTGTCCATGTTTAATCTAACAGAAGCCCCACAAGGAAGGCAGGCCCATGAGGTGTTTCCAGCGGAATTATCGGCACTGATCGAACAAAAGAAACTTGACCAAAAAGAGGTGATTACGGGAGAAGTTAAGTTGTCCCAAGAACGCATTGGTCAAGCCTTGGCTAGTAATATTATTAAAGAACAAGGAGAAGAGAGGGAAGAATATTTAGGGGCAGTAATTTTAATTCGAGATATTACCAAAGAACGAGAGACAGAACGGGTAAAAGATGATTTGTTGGCGACGGTTTCCCACGAATTAAGAACGCCTTTAACCTCTGTTTTAGGGTTTGCTTCTTTGATTCGAGATAAACTATATAAGGTCATTTTTCCCCAGCTTAATCTGAAGGATCAGGCAACTGAAAAAGCACTGGAACGGGTGAAACAAAACCTTGATATTATTGTTTCAGAATCAGAACGCCTCACCAGTTTAGTTAATGATGTTTTAGATATGGCTAAAATGGAAGCAGGTAAGGTGGAATGGCACTTTTCTCAAGTCTCTCCTTCCCTAATTTTAGAAAGGGCGATCGCCGCAACATCTTATCTGTTTGAAGATCAAAATTTGTCTTTATTGCAAGACTTCCCACCAGATTTACCACTGATTTTTGGGGACGAAGATCGCTTAATTCAAGTATTTATTAATCTTTTTTCTAATGCCGTTAAATTTACGGAAATTGGCTCAGTTACCTGTCAAGCAAGGGTAAATCACCAAGATTTATTGATTAAGATCACGGATACGGGTATCGGAATCGCGCACAATGATTATGGCAAAGTCTTTGAGCCTTTTCAACAAGTGGGGAATATTTTAACCAATAAACCCAGAGGAACGGGATTAGGACTATCAATTTGTAAACAAATTATTGAACGACATGGTGGACAAATTTGGTTAGAAAGTCAATTAGGAAAAGGCACAATTTTCTTTGTTAAACTGCCCATTAATCAATTAACTTAATTGAAAAATATCAAAAAAAAATTATCATGACTCTGTTTAAGATATTTTTTTATCTCTCAACATTAACCTTTTGTTAACAAAAGGTTAATTTCTGCGTCTGCTTTTTTGTTTAACTGACTCTTTATTTTAACAAAACACAATGAAAAAAGTTTTAATAGCTGATGATGAACCGAATATTCTGATTTTGATGGAGCAAATTTTAGAGGAATTGGAAGAAGAAAATGAAATTTTAATATTAACAGCAAGAAATGGCACAGAGGCTCTAGAAATTATTCAAAAAGAACAACCTGATTTAGTATTTTTAGATGTGATGATGCCCCAAATGAGTGGGTTAGAAGTCTGTGAACAAGTCAAGCAAACCCTGAAAATTGCTGATATCTATATCATTCTCTTAACGGCGAGAGGACAGGCATTTGATCGAGACAATGGCATAGCCGTCGGTGCAGACTTATATATTACTAAACCCTTCCGTCCCAAAGAAGTGCTGAAGAAGTCTAAAGAAATTTTGGGAATCAATCAAGTATAATTAAAAGAGTTGCAGACCTTCGCCCTAACCGATCATGATTCAGGTTAAATTGAAAAAGCTTTTGGCAAAACCGGAGCTTTGTTCCCTGATTAAAAATCTCAGTTTAGCTTTAAATACTTCCTTCCTCATCACTGATGAGCAAGGAAATATGGTTTTGGGTGAGTTTAATGGCGTTTTTCCTTGTCATTATCCAATTACCCTTAATGAGCAAATTCTTGGGCAAATTCATGGAGAAGAAACGGCACAAATTATTGCTCAGATGTTAACTCATGCTGCTTATCAGGAATTTGAAAAAAAATCCTTAGCTATTGAGACATTAGAAAAGTATGAAGAAATCAATTTTCTTTCAGATATTTCCCATAAACTCTCTATTTGTTTAACCCTTCAAGAAATCATGGATGTGGTTGTTGAAGAAACTAATAAGCTGCTAAAAAATGATAATATTTCCTTCAAGTTTTTGAATCAACGAGGAGAATTAGAAGTTTTTTCCTATCAAGGGAAAATCTGCTACAAGAGTCAAGGAACTATTAGCAGTATCTCCGGTCATGTGTTGCGTTCTGGAAAAGCAGAAATCGTCAATAATGTTAGTGAAGATTCTCGATATATTGCTGATGATCCAAACACCAAATCCCTCATTTGTGCGCCGCTAAAAGTACAAAATCAAACCATTGGTGTGATTAAAGTGAGTCATGTTCAACCCACTAATTATACAAGTGAAGAATTAAAGTTATTTACGTCTTTAACCTCTCAAGCCGCTGCCGCCATTCAAACGGCTCAATATTATGAAAAACTCAAAGAATATTCCCAAACATTAGAAGAAAAAGTAATTCAAAGAACTCAAGAGTTAGAACAGGCTAAAAAAGAGCTAGAATATTTAGCGAATGTTGATGAATTAACTCAAGTTTATAATCGTCGTTATTTTAATGAATATCTATTACGAGAATGGAAAATATTAGCCAGAGAAAGAAAGTTTATTTCTTTGATTTTAGGCGATGTTGATTATTTCAAACTCTACAATGATTGTTATTTTCATCAAGCGGGAGATAAATGTCTACAAAAAGTCACTAAACTGATGAAACAGTTAGTAAAGCGTCCAGCGGATTTAGTGGCTCGTTTTGGTGGTGAAGAGTTTGTCATTATTCTTTCTAATACTAATAGTTTAGGGGCAGAAAAAGTTGCTCAACAGCTATGTTTAGGAGTAGAAAATTTAAAGATTCCTCATTGTTGTTCCCAGTGCAGTCCCTATGTTACCTTAAGTTTGGGGGTAGCAACTACTATTCCCACTGCTCATGTTTCTCCAGAAAAACTGATTAAAGCTGCTGATCAGGCATTGTATCAAGCGAAAGCTACAGGGCGTAACCGTTACTGTTTATATGAATTTCGCCCACAAACATTATAATTATTGGATATTTTCTCTGATTTTTTTAGAGTATGGTGTTAAGTTAAAATTTACCCAAAAATATCTCATGAGAGAAATTCAGCGATCGCCTTACTCACCAGAACAAGATTGTTGCCAAACTTTTTTCTTTTCGACTCTTTGGGTTTCTCCTGGGGGGACAGTTCTTTCGTCCATAAAATAAATTTCAAAACTCTCTAATTGTTGATCTGTTGAATGTTTTTTATTCCATTCTCGACAAAGATAATCAGCAAAATGGGGATACAATTTTTTGCCCATTGTCCGATTCAAATTAATAAAATAAACGCGCCATTGAATGGTTTGATAGAGGGTTTGACGATTTTTTAATGTAGGTTTGTCCCAACTAATAGGACGCTTTTCATCAAGAATATTGACTTCCGTTCCATCCTTTAATTTTCCGACAATCACGTGCCAACCGTCATCTCTTGGGGGTGCAGGAGCAAAAATACTCCAGGACTGATCTAAACGAGTTATATAACCAATTATATTGATTGTTTGAAAGGTTTTACGATTTAAAAAGTGATGAGTTTTATTAATCCAATCATCTTTCAAGGGACGACGAGCAACGGTTTGATCGACAAAGCTTTGCAGATTCCACATTGTGGTTAAAAACAGCAGAAATAAAGTAATAATATTAAAGGGTAGGGATGAATTTACTTGCAAAGGACGAAACTTGAAAGGACGAGTAAAATTACCCGCAAATTTACGATTTGAAGCAATGGTTTCATAAAATTTTGTGCCAACATTCATCAGAGGTTGCCAACGCAAAAGAGGGGCAAACAAATAGAGAATAGGGGATAAACTAACCACATAAGCTATCGCTTCAAATTTATAATGACGTTTATTTTCCCAGTCAACTACAACCCAAGAATTTTTTTCTAACATATCTGCATAGATAGATTCATGATCTTGAGCGATTAATAAAGGGGTTCCTGGCAAAATCAAAAATGTCCTGATAAAATGAACAACTTTCTTGCAAAATCCACAATCTGCATCGTAATAAATAGTTAATCCTTTCCGTGCAGTGGTGCTAATTAGTTGCGTTCCCTTATCCCATAATTCAGTGGGAATTAAGGTCAACCAATTGACCACACTCAGATAACTTAAAACCCCAATAGAAAAGGATAATTCAAAGCCAAGATGTAAGAAAATAAAAGAAATAATCCCTAAACATCGGAAAAAGCTAGTGCGAAAAGGAATCAGAATAATAAACGGGCCAACCCATTCAAAAATTAAAGCACCAAAGGTTAAAATTCTGAGAATAGGAATAGGAAACCCTAATAAAAAATGACCAAATTCTGTAGCATATTGATCAAAACTTAAAGAATAATAAACGGCATCTCCATCAGGCCACCAAAGCTCACTTTTGGTTTTATAAGCGGCTGACCAAGTATAAATAAAAATAAGTTGTACAATAAAAGCAAAGGTTGCCCCACTCACAAACCGTTTTGGTAATGGTTTAGGGGAAGAATTTAAGGCACTATCGAGGGAATAAGCACAACCTAACGGCAAAAACATTGCCCAAAATAGCATGGCTCTTAAGACATCATCTCCCGCAAAAATCAGAGCAGGATTACGATTTTGCAAGGAAACATTTAAAGCCCAAGTTGCAATAATAGCCAGTCGGGTACGATAACCTGCTAATAGAGCTAAGGCAATTAAAAAAGCGATTAAAAAGAGAAATACTTGGAAGAAAAAATCACCACTAATTAAATGAAAAGACCAATACCAAGGATGAAGTAGTTGTTGAGTTAATATTTCTCTAGGAAGTACACCGGCATCGGTATAATGGGCATTAATTCCCTTAGCTCGACTTAATAAATCAGCCATGACGACTAAAGCCAAACCCATGCGAAAAACCGCCAAGGAGCGTAAATCTAAACCAAAAATTTTAGTTAATTTTGAGGGAGTTTCAGGGTTCATTGTTTATCAAAATTCTGAGCGGGTAAAACTTCTAATTCCTTAAGAACCGGTTTGAGTTGTTCAGCTAATGCTTGAGAGCGAATCTTTCTAGCTTCAAGCAAAAGATGATAATGAGTATCTGCGAATAAACTAGAATCTGTTTTCAAATTATAATCATTTTTATCATAAACTAAGGGGGCAATTTGACTTAGTTTTTGCGTGATTTTTTCCATATTTCCCATACTTTTTGGATCATGACTATTATAAACCCAAGGTAAAGATAGAACTAAAGTTGCACCTTTAGCTTCTAATTCTTGACGAAATTGGCTAATTCGTTGAACCGCATGGGGAGAAATAGAGTTGTCAATTGTCCTTGTCCACCATTTACCCTCACGATATTTTGTGGTACTGGGGTCGCCATGGGAAGTTAAGGGATCGGAATAATATCCTGTCATACGACCCTTTTCTACTAAGTCTACCGTTGATTTAGTTACGGCTCGGAGGGTAGGAATACCCTGCATCCAGAAGCTTTCAATTAATTGTCTGGGAGGAATGTTCCCTAGTCCTGGCTGTCCGATGGCAATACCAAAGGGGGCCGAACGATCAAGCAACCCGTCCTCATCTAGCAAAATCAAGTCTTCGGGAATTAAGAGAACAATATCCCCTGGACGAACTGCTTCGAGAACACTGGGGAGAATAACATCAAGTCCCACTGGGCCATCTAACCCCAAATTGAAGACCCTAATGCCTAATTTTTGTTCAAGTACCTCAGAATTAATGGAATGATGGGCCCCTGACCCCCCTGTAATGATTAATCTGGGGGAAGTTTGAATTTGGGCCGCGAGGGACATTTTTTCCAAATACATGGCCCGTAACCAGCTTAATTCACCACCATAATAGACATTATAAATGAAGCCTAAAGACCAGGCCGCACTAGCTGCGATCGCCCAAGGAGCAAGTTTTAAGGGTTTCCACATGAGCCTATAACAAGATATACCATTGTTGCAGTTTAGCTAATCAAGGGCAGTGATTAACAGCCTTATGCCTCGATTCTCTGGGGTTATTATAGGTGTTTGAGTGCTGTTTTTGTTGTCCTGAGTTTGATAAGTTTTTAACGTTTAATTGATTGGGGAAATTTAAAGATTGTTTTAATTTTGCCGGATAAGCACAACTTGCCCTTTTATGGCAATGCCTGCCATGCCTGTTCCACTAAATTACTCAACCAACGACGTTGAACCCGATCTAACAGGGGATCTTCTTGCAAGACTTCAGCCGTTAAATCATCTAAGGATTGTCCCTGAGAACGGGCAAGCTTGACAACCCCAGTGATAGCCACTGCGATCATTTCTTCATCGACTGGTCTGCTTCTTAAAGCAAATATTTCTTCACGACTTGCTGGAATGGGATAATGCATAACGGGTAAATAAAATATTGAATAATCCGGATCGACCAAGAAAATGTAAACTTTTTTAAAGTGTACTTTCAGAATACAGTAACGGAAAGTCTAGCGTACTTTCAAGCAACTCTACTCTGTACTTTTGCTTAATTTTGGTTTTCTTAACATATCAAAATGCAAGAAATTCTCTACCTCGAAGTTCCAACCCCTGATACTCCCCTTGTCTGTCGCTGGTTACAACAGCAGTGGACACCAGTCGTGGGAAAGAAAATTATCACACCAGATGGTATTCGTTTGCAAGTTGTAGATCAATCTTCATCTTCGACTCAGGGGATTCCTGAAACGGAATTATCAATTTTTGTCTGGTCAGTACAAAGAACTACCTATCTGAAAATCTTTCGCTGGGGTGAAAAACCTTTCCCTCGTGAACAGTACGTTTGTATGCAGTTGCAGCAAGAGATGAGACAGGAGTTTCCCCAGCAATATCCTGAATTACCAGAATTAGATCTCTCAGAAACATCAATTTTTGCAGCCTTAACCCCTTATTATCCTAAAACGGTGCATTTTTTCCGTAAAATGCCCCAAGGGGAGACAGACTTACAGCGAGTTTACTGGTGGGAAAAACGGTGGCGAGAAAATGTTAAGAACCCACAACAACCCAAACAGGTCATTTTTCAGCAAAAGAGCCTCGATGAAACAACTTTGACCAACTATGACCTAATTTATCTTGGGGGGGCATTGGGGGCGATTCATGCAGCCGTCATGGCACAATTGGGCTATCGGGTGTTATTGGTGGAACGGTTAGTCTTTGGACGCATGAACCGAGAATGGAATATTTCTCGGTCAGAATTTCAGAGTTTAATTGAGTTAGGTTTATTCACAAAAGATGAATTTGAATCGATTATTGCGCGAGAATATATCGATGGATTTAGTAAATTTTTTGATGGCAATAATCCTTCTCATCTGAAAGCCAATATTTTGCATACACCGACAGTTTTAAATATCGCCATTGATTCGACTAAATTTTTGGGATTATGTGGGGATAAATTAAGAAAAGCGGGAGGAGATATTTGGGAGAGAACAGAATTTATTAAAGCGAATATTGATCCTGATGGGGTAACAGTTAACTTAGTTGATTTGGAAACAACAGAAACCAAAAAAGTTAGATGCAGATTATTGATGGATGCGATGGGTACGACTTCACCTATTGCTTGGCAACTTAATGGTAAACGGACATTTGATAGTGTTTGTCCTACCGTTGGAGCAGTAATTGAAGGATTATCTGAGGAAGTTTGGGACGCAAGATATGGGGATGTATTAAATTCTCATGGGGATATTTCTCGCGGAAGACAGTTGATTTGGGAATTGTTTCCAGGGGAGGATAAAGAGTTAACCTTTTATCTATTTCATTATCATCAAGTTCATCCTGATAACCCTGGTTCGTTGTTGGAAATGTATGAAGATTTTTTCCATATTTTACCAGAATATCGTCGTTGTAACTTAGAAGAATTAACCTGGAAAAAACCCACTTTTGGCTATATTCCCGGTCATTTTACTGTTGGGAAAAGTGATCGCAAAGTAGCCTTTGATCGATTATTAGCCATTGGGGATTCTGCTTCCTTACAATCTCCCTTAATTTTTACAGGATTTGGTTCTTTAGTTCGCAACTTAGGCAGGTTAACTCGTCTATTAGAAAAGGCGTTAAAAAATGATAATTTAACCGCTAAAAATTTAAACCAAATTCGCGCTTATCAAAGTAATGTGGCGGTAACTTGGTTATTTTCTAAAGGGATGATGGTTCCCACCGGAAAAACCTTGCCTCCACAGCAAATTAATTCCATGTTAAATACCTTTTTTGGGTTATTAGCAGACTCTCCTTCTGATGTTTCTGAAACCTTTATTAAGGACAAAACGACTTGGTTAATGTTTACCCGACTCGCTTTAAAAGCAGCTAGAACGAATCCCACTTTATTACTTTGGATTTGGGAAATGGCAGGAACCCAAGATATATTAAGGTGGTTAGGATCTTATTTTGACTTTACGTTAGATGCTTTAAAGAATGTAGGAAAAAAAAATAGTGTTTAACGGGTTTAACTGATTCTTTTTACTTCTAAAAAACGAAAAGGAAGAGGATTTAACTTCTCTTCCTTGTCTCTAATTTGTTTCTTCCTATCTGAGTCAGATTTCAGCCTTTTGCGTAACATTTGTTGCTGTTTTCTGAGTTGTCGCTGTCTTGCGCTTCCTCCGCGTCCCTTATCATTACGTCCTTGACGACGGGGGGATTCCCATCGCTTTAATCGTTTTGCCATAAATTAACCGATTGATGATCATAGACTCTAATTGTAGCAAAAATTTCTGGGGTTGGTGTTGCCGTAAGCATCTGATACTATTGATCAATAGGGATTGTCGGACAATACAGAGGATTATGGATATTAAAGACGGCTTTATTGGTACAGTTGGCAATACACCCCTAATTCGACTCAACAGTTTTAGTGAAGAAACCGGATGCGAAATTTTAGGCAAAGCAGAATTTCTTAATCCTGGGGGTTCCGTTAAAGATAGGGCTGCCTTATATATTATTCAAGATGCAGAAAAAAAAGGCCTCCTCAAACCTGGGGGAACCGTCGTCGAAGGTACCGCAGGGAATACGGGTATCGGGTTAGCCCATATTTGTAATGCCAAAGGTTATAAATGCCTAATTATTATTCCAGATACCCAATCTCAAGAGAAAATTGACCTTTTGAGAACATTGGGGGCCGAAGTACGGACAGTTCCTGCTGTTCCCTACAAAGACCCGAATAATTATGTCAAAGTTTCGGGTAGAGTTGCCCAAGAATTAGATAACGCGATTTGGGCTAACCAATTTGATAATTTAGCCAACCGATTGGCCCATTATGAAACCACAGGCCCCGAAATTTGGCAGCAAACCGATGGGAAAGTTGATGCTTGGGTATCAGCGACCGGAACCGGGGGAACCTACGCAGGGGGGGCATTATTTTTTAAGGAGAAGAACTCTGAGATCAAATGTATTGTTGCTGATCCCATGGGCAGCGGACTCTACAGTTATGTGAAAACAGGGGAAATTAATCCTCAAGGCAGTTCTATTACTGAGGGTATTGGTAACAGTCGCATTACCGCTAATATGCAAGGGGTTCCTATTGATGATGCCATTCAAATTGATGACCATGAAGCTTTGAGAGTCATCTATCAGTTAATGTACCAAGAAGGCTTATTTATGGGCGGCTCTGTGGGGATTAATGTGGGGGCGGCGATCGCTTTAGCCAAAGCAATGGGGCCAGGCCATACCATCGTAACTGTGTTATGTGATGGTGGGGCCCGTTATCAGTCTCGGATTTATAACAAAGATTGGTTAGCTTCTAAAGGGTTATCGGTTCAATAGGGATACCCATGAAAACGATTTAAACTAGAAGATGTTTATTTGCTGTTTACCCCTAATCGGTTTTAATTTTCATCGACAATAATCATTTTTTGCTGTTGTTTTCTAATTAATAAAGTTTCCCTCTGATGGATACTGGATAAAGCCACCTGCCAAGGAAAGGTAAAGGATTGAAAAGACTCAGAACAAATAAGATCTTTATCTAAATCAATAATCACTTTCTCTAACATCTCTAATAATTGATATCGTATGGCGTTTAATTGGTTTACATCTTCAATAGTCTGAATTTTTGCAATAATTCCGAGTAATTGTAAATTATAAAGGTCAGCCCGATTTTTTTGCTTTCCTTTTAACCATAAACGTAATTGCCAAATTCCTGAAATAAACAAAACCGATACAGATACAAATAACCCAATCGGTTCAGCATATTCCACAATAAAACTGGGTTGACCTTGATTATAATAATCTAACGCCCCTGGATGAAACGAAAATCCTAAATTACGATAATTATTCGGTTCATTGATCATGGCTGCTTGGGGAAATTCCTTAACTAAATCATTTCTCGCTTCATATAAAATTCGGGTAATTTCAAAAATAATTTCCTGCTTAATTTCCTTACGAGTCACTAAAACTGCCCGCACTCCAACCCCTGGTAAATTTTGCTGTGGAATAGGAACAGAACCATTATAAGCCCCTTTGGGAATTGAAATTTCTTCTAAAGCTGGTAAATTTAATTTCAGGGCGGCACCTTGATCAATTGGAATTAATTCTAATTGGGGATTTTGTAATAATTCAATTACCGCAGGATTCCCCAAGGCAACTAAACGAAATAAAGCATCAACTTTTCCTTGATTTAATGCCTCATGTGCTTCTAATGGCATCATTGAATTTGTTTGCAGTCGGGTTTTATCTAATTGGTAATGCTCACTTAATACCCAAAACATGGTATAAGAACCACTCCCTTGCGGCATCAAAGCAATTCCCTTTCCTTCTAAGTCCTTGATTTCTTTAATTCCAGAATCTTTACGGGCAATCAGATGAAACATTTCCGGGAAAAGAAAGCTCACTGCCTTGGTTGAAGGACTGACATTGGTATCACTTTGAACAAAGGCTAATTGAACTTTATTGTCTTGGAGTAATTGAACGTTTTCGACTGCACCACTACTTTCTATTACTTTAATTTTCAGATGAGGGTTATGTCTGCTAACAACCTTTGATAAGGCTTGTCCAAAGGCATAATATTGACCACTCTTACTGCCTGTTGCTAGGGTTAAAGTATAAACATCATTTTGATCTCTAAACCAGGCTATGCCAAAAATAATGACCATAATAATACTGCCGATAGCAACGGGAATGGCAGATTTTCTAAAAATAGATTCTTGCATAATTTTTTGATTTTTATTGATAAATAAAACATTTTACCGAATAAATACCATCTAAACGATACCCTGTGATTGTTATTCGTTCAATTGAAATTTTATAATAAGCCTAACGTTACAAAAAATATGTAATACATTTGTATTTTTGATATATATTCTTCACCTCAAAACCGTATTCCTTGATACCAAATGCTCTTAAAATAGTTTACAGTGAACAATTATTTTAAGAATCTTTCTCATTAAATAACGAAAGAAAGGGGTTGACAAACCATACTACTTTTTTGTATACTATCGAATGATAGTAACGGTAGGATTGGGAATCTGTGTGCGCCTGTAAACTCCTTGTTTCCCGTCAAGATGTGCATTCAGGAAACAGGCAACGCCTATTCTTCTTTTAACAACCAAAACCCGGCAAAAGATTCTACATCAGGACTAGACTGAATAGCGAGAAAATGAACCCCTTGGGCCTTCTCCTTGGTAGCTTCAAACCCTTGACCTTCAGCGAAACTAGGGTCATCCGTCAAATTCACCAAAATCCAGCTATCACTTAAGCCCGTTTCCAAACGAATGAGGGGTCGGGGTAGTGCTTGCAACTTAAGGGAGACTAATTCCAGTCCTGACATCCAACCCGCCAGAGGGAGAGCGCGTTGTGAGAAGATAATTAGGCCAGGAATAGGGGTATCAGAAGATAATCCTGCCAAGGAAATGGGAAATCCTTCCCCAAAGCCAATATTCCACTCATTCATATCTTCGAGGGCAGCCGCTTCCAGGGTAACAAACGCCCACTTATCCATCTTATCTCCCCGCACGGCATCCGGTAGAGCAATAGCATCTAGGGGAGGATAGTTCACGGAAGCGGATTGAACGGCTTTTGGGTCATAACCAGGATAACTGGGATAAAACTCAGATTGACGTAATCTCAACCACTGATTAAGGGCATAAGTCCGACGACTCGGTGCTGCGGGGATACCTGCATCCTCACAAGCTTTGACGATCATATTATTCATCTGACGACGAAAAAAGCGAATCTTGCTAGGGGTTTCCCCCGCTTCTTTAATCGCTGCTTCTATCGCTTCTCTGAGCCAGAGAGAGTTAACCGTTGTCGGGGTACAAAACTGAGTATAGCGAAAACAACTATCCGGCGATCGCTTGGTATCGGTAGGAGTTTCACAAATCAAAACTTCCCATTGCTTCTTATTATTTTCATCTAAAATTGGTCGTGAATAAAAATCTAGTTCCCAAACCTTACCCATAATTAACCCTTTACTCTGTGACCAATGATTTCCCGAACCCGATAAATGGGGCGTTTTTGGGATTCATGGTAAGTCCGCATGACCAACTCAGCCAATAACCCAAAGCTTAACAATTGTACCCCAGTTAGGGTTAACAAGACTGCCAAAATTAAGAGAGGACGAGTGCCAATATTTTCCCCCAATAACTTGAGAACTGTTAAATAGCCACCAAAGAACATTCCCAAAGTCATTAAACCCAAGCCAAACAGACCAAAAACGTGCATGGGACGGGTCAAAAACCTTTTGATAAAGACAACAGTCAACAAGTCCATGATAACCCGAAAGGTGCGCCCCAAGCCATACTTACTCTTCCCAAAGCGACGGGGATGATGACCGACAGGTAACTCCGTAATTCTCGCCCCTTCAATATAAGCCAAGGCCGGCAAAAAGCGATGTAATTCCCCATAAAGATTCAGATCGGCCACTAATTCTGCGCGATAGGCTTTAAGAGAGCAACCATAATCATGAAGTTGTACCCCCGTTAGTTTAGCAATGAGCCAGTTGGCAATCTTCGAGGGAAGGAGACGAGTTAAAGCATCATCCTGACGATTTTGCCGCCAACCACTGACCAAATCATAGCCTTCATTGAGCTTAGCAATTAAGCGAGGAATATCAGCCGGATCATTTTGTAGATCTCCATCAAGGGTGACAATAATTTTCCCTTGAGCGTAGTTAAACCCGGCGGCCATAGCAGGAGTTTGACCATAATTTCGCCGTAGAATGATTGCTTTTAAATCAGTTCTTTGGTTCGCTAACTGGCGTAACTTTTCTGTTGAACCATCTTGGGAACCATCATCGATACAAATAATCTCATAGGAAAGGTGATGGTTTAAATAAGTAGCAATAGTATCGATTAAGTTTTCTAAGGTTTCTGCTTCATTAAAGATGGGAACAATAATAGAGATTTCAGGGTTAAAAGGAATAATTTCCTGAACTGTTGATACCTGAGAAATCAATAACTCTTTCATGATTCGCACTCACACCCTGCACTTTAAGTAATAACAACAAAATCAAATAAGTCACCGTCTAGCAAATCATGGTGTTAATAAGGGGGAGCAATTTTATTATTATCAGTTAAAGCATAGGAAAGATAAGTCATCCGTTTTGCTTCCCTTCGGCCACGAGCAACTGAGTCTAAAATTAGACCACAAGTAAAGCTTAAAAAAGCCAGTAACATGATCGTAGCAGCTAAAATAGCGGTGGGAAACCTGGGAACCAATCCTGTTTTTAAATAAGTCATAAAAATGGGAATGCCTAATAAAATAGAAATAGCTCCCAAGAGAATAGAGATGATACTAAAAAAGAGAAAAGGACGAACCTCTTTAAATAGTAATACTGCTGTTCCTAAGACTCGCCAACCATCGGTAAAAGTTTTCAATTTACTTTCTGAACCAGGGGGACGAGAACCATATAAAATATAATCTTCAGTAAAAGGAAGCTTTAATTCTAAGGTATGAACTGTTAATTCCGTTTCAATTTCAAACCCACTGGAAAGAGCAGGAAATGACTTGACAAAACGACGAGAAAAGATACGATATCCTGAGAGCATATCCTTAAGTTGTGCGCCAAATAATAGCTTAACAACCCCTGTGAGAAAAAGATTGCCACTGCGATGACCCAAACGATAAGCTTCCTTATTATTAGCCGCAGAACGACGGGCCCCAACCACCATATCTAACTGATTGTCTAAAAGTTGGGTAATCAGTGGCCGCACTGCTGCCACCTCATAGGTATTGTCTCCATCAACAAGAATGTAAACATCTGCATCAATATCAGCAAACATCCGTCGAACCACATTACCCTTCCCTGGTTGGGGTTCATAGCGAACAATGGCCCCGGCGGCTTGCGCTTGTACTGCGGTATCATCAGTTGAACGGTTATCATAGACGTAGATTTGCGCTTCTGGTAGTTCAGCGCGAAATTGCTTCACCACTCTAGCGATAGTTAACCCTTCATTGCGACAGGGAACTAAAACAGCTAAACGATGACGAATACGGGATAAAGTGACTGATTCTTGTTGATGATCTAACATTTTTCTCTAAAATTACCCTATTTTAATTGAGACTTTTGTGATTTATCAAAGTTCCGTTTCAGATTTTCTACTAACTCTACTTCATTTTGCTGAATTTTTGCCCATCGAGATCTATCTGACCGAATTTTAGCTAAGTGTGCATCGATATTCTCTGGTGTCATTAAAAAGCCAAAATCTTGAGGAACCTGGTTGACTTCATGAGATAAGATACGATTAAGCACTAAGTCACCTATTCCGGGCGTATAATGAGAGTTATCAACATAGTTAGTCATGACATCCTTAATGGGTTCGGTTGTTATGGAGTTATAGCCAGAAAAATCCCAGACAGGAGTAATTTCAACCATTTTTCGCTTCCATTTTTCAAAACTGTCCCATCTGTTTGTGACTCTTAACGCTTCCCATTGAGTGACGTGGGAAGGGGAAATAAAAACTATCAATTCGATATTGTTTTTTCGACAAAATTCGACTATTTTTTTGAAGTTATTGAGATGAGCTTCTGATAACTTATATTGTTTATGAAAACCAAAATATTGATTAATAGTGTTTGTAAATCTCCATTGAGTTTTACCATCATTTGGCTCACGGTGAGGGAAAAAACCATTGTCACCATAGGTTAAATCTTGGGTGTTTTTTGACAGACTTAAATTCTCTTGAATAGTATTTTTACTGGCAATTAAAGCGTCTTGAGAAAAGAGAGAATTTAGCAAATCTGTGGCCGTTATGTGAGTTTTTCCTAATCTATTTTCATCAAAAGAATCTTGGAGCTTGTAAAAATCATTAAACATATAATGATCAACGCCTAAAATAACTTTTTTTAAATTAGGTTGATTAGCATAACTATGCTCTAAATAACGTAATATTTCGTAAGTATTAGAGCCATCAATTCCTAAATTATAAACAGTTTTATCAGTGGGAAATCCTGGATGCTTAGGATTTAACCCTTGCTTAGCTCTTGATGAACCAAGAATGATCACTTCCGGTTTGATATTAATAATATCGATAGTTTTATATAAGCGATCATAATTCAATTTTTCAGGTTTAACTAACTTAGCTTCAAGGGGATTATGATATCGAAAAATATCATAGGGATCAACGATAAAATTAACCAGAGACACCCCCGTCAAGCTAAGCATTAATGTACTCAAAAAAAGTAGATTAAATTGAGAGTA
Organism: Crocosphaera sp. UHCC 0190; assembly: GCF_034932065.1. NCBI lineage: Bacteria > Bacillati > Cyanobacteriota > Cyanophyceae > Chroococcales > Aphanothecaceae > Crocosphaera > Crocosphaera sp. UHCC 0190. Next base: position 394,946 of record NZ_JAYGHP010000002.1, on the reverse strand, counting down.
TGTATTCCAAGTCAAGGCTTTTCCTTTCTTTTGTTTAAGAGAGGTTTCTGAACGAGAAAAAATCAAACGAAAATTGCCCATAGCTTTTGTTTATAATAACTAGAATTGAAAATAAAGAAATTCGGAAACACGATTTAAGGACAGTAAACAGTAAGTCATCAATAGTCCTAATACTAATGCTGACCAAGACTTAAATTTTATTTTTTCCGTAATTTCTTGACTATTAGGAAGCTTGAGAACAGCTAAAACCAAGACAAATATTATCAAAATGCTCAAACTTTTCTGACCATAAAATTCAGGTAAGTAATTAAATTTACTCCAGGATTGAAGTTGAATTCCCAAAGAACTTAAAAATGAAAGTTTACCTTGAGCTTCTCCAGGAAGGGTAATACCGTTAATCCCTATCATCGTTTGAATTATCGTTAATCCATCGGATAAATTCTGAGCGCGAAAAATCACCCAACCCATAACCACTGCTAGAAATGTTATGCTCCAGGCTAAGTATTTAGGAAAAGAAATATTTAACTTTTTCCAACCATGATTAATGGATAAATACAAACCATGTAATCCTCCCCAAACCACAAAAGTCCATCCTGCACCATGCCATAAACCCCCTAATAACATAGTAACAATTAAATTAGTATAACGACGAAACTCTCCGCGACGACTTCCTCCTAATGGTATATATAAATAGTCTCTTAAGAAATTAGATAGGGTAATGTGCCAACGTCGCCAAAACTCAATTATTGAGAAAGATTTATAGGGAGAATCAAAATTAATTGGCAAAACAATATTAAACATTAAACCTAGACCAATGGCCATATCAGAATAGCCCGAAAAATCAAAATATAACTGAAAGGTATAACTCAATGCTCCCACCCAAGCTTCAATAAATGTGAGGGAATTAGCATGATCAAAAATCGTTCTTACCCAGGGAGATAAAGTATCGGCAATAATCACCTTTTTTGATAATCCAATACTAAAAAGTGTCAATCCTAGGGCAAGATTTTTAGAGGAAAAAATAAAATTTCTTAATCGACGAAATTGAGGAATTAATTCATCATGGCGCAAAATTGGACCAGCAATCAATTGGGGAAAGAAAAGAATAAATAAACCATAAGTAGGTAATTCATAATTCTCTTCCTTGATTTCTCCTCGATAAGCGTCAACCAAGTAAGCAATTTGAGTAAAGGTATAAAAAGAAATACCCAAAGGAAGAATTAACTGTCCCAAATTATAATTGCTGGCAAAAATATGATTAAAGGAACCCAGTAAAAAATTAGCATATTTATAATAAACAATCACCCCTAAATTGAGACAAGTTCCTAAAAACAACAACAATTTGGCTTTTTGACTAGACAATGGGGCAGATGCGATCGCTGATCCCAACTGATGATTAATTACAATTGAAAGAACAATTAAGATAATATATTGAATTGTTTGTCCTTGGCCAGCCGGAGCAAAAATATTCCAATAAGAATAAAAAAATAGGGAACTCATTAATAGCCAAATCATAACCCCTTGGGTTAAACGAAATTTGCTTAACAACCAAAATATCAATAATGTGACGGGTAAAAACCCTAAAATAAAAATTGAAGAATTAAATAACATATTGATGGGCAGTGTTAATGTTAATTTGAGGAAGAAGAAGGATTAACTAAAGACTTTACCATAAAAATCTTGAAGATGACAGTAATCTTTTTTAGGGCAACTACGGGGACATTCCCAAGACAAAATTTTAACGTCTACGTCGTCGAATTTCACGAGTTTTAACCCCCCTAGTCTGACCATCACGAACATTTCCCCCTAATTCTTCACTCACTTGTAAAAAGACATCTCGACGTAAATAAGGATAATCTCCCACCCATAAATTATGCTGAGGAAGATAAACATCTGTCACCTTATCAATACGGCTCAAATCCGGTTGTTTGGACAAAATTAACATTTCTGCTATTTGTCCTGGTTTAATGACCCTATAAAGACGACGTATGGGGGCTTGTACCGTTGCGCTGAACCCCTTTTGATCCCCCACTTCCACATTAATCCGTCTTTCTCGATTTTCAATTACCACTAATTCGCCCCACTTATTAACCGTCTGTTCTTCTGAGATCAATTCTTCCGTAATAAATACATCTAACACCTCTCCCCGCCAAAAACCACAATAAGGATAACGACGATATTTACCATTACGCACACTCGCCCACAAAACAGGCGACCATAGCCAGTATAGTCCGGCAATAATATCAAAAATTAGTTTAATGGCTTCTGCCCCTGCCCCGGCTAATGTACCCAATAACCAAGTTACCACTAGGACAATTAATGAAATAAATAATCGTCTTAATAAATCGGACAATTTCCCCCAATAAAAAGAATATTGGGCCCCCGTGGCAATGGGGGGAATGATTTTTTCAAACGCTTCACGAGTGAGAGGAACTAGCATTAATCACCAAAATATTAAAGTCGTCATTAAATGTATTATAAGATTTAGACTTCCATCGGAACAGAGACTAGGGAACAATCAGCCATTAAATTACCTTAAGCCTATTGGGGGTAATGCTGCCATAAATCTGTTATATCTCGTAAACTTTGATAATTGCCTTCTCCTAAAATTAAATGATCTAACACAGGAATATTTAAAGAGTCTGCCACTTTTAAAAGTTGTTCTGTTAACTCAATATCTTCTGGAGAAGGATCTAAATTACCGGATGGATGATTGTGAGCTACAATAATGCTAATGGCCCCTTGTTTAAGGGTTTCTCGAAAAATATCTGAGGGAGCAACTAAAGTTTCTGTTGCTGTACCAATCGTAATAACTTTAGTTCCGAGCAGTCGATTTTTCACATCCAGAAAAACCACCGCAAATCGTTCTTGAGTTTGCCACATTAAATCATGACTTAAAGCAGCGACAGCAGCAACAGGATTTTCAATAATAATTTTTTCCATTGGTCTGATTTGAAAGGTTCGTTTTCCTAATTCAACTGCGGCTAAAATGGTGGTTGCTTTGGCGGGTCCAATGCCATTAATAGCCATTAATTCTTGAGGACTAATATCTCTGAGAAGATCCAAGGGATCGCGGCGATGTTGACTTAATTCTTGGAGAATATACTGTCCTAATCCTACCGCAGAAAGTTTTCCTTTGCCTTGTCCTGTTCCTAAGAGAATGGCTAATAATTCAGCCGTTGCTAAATTATGGGCCCCAGAAGATAATAACCGTTCGCGGGGTCTTTCACTCAAGGGAATATCGGCAATTCTCAAACTATAGGTCATAATGTTGTCACAAGGGATTAATACACCTGTTTTTAGATATTTTTCCCTTATAACCTATGTTTTGCTATATGTCAGTGATCTGTTTTAAACTTGTCAGGTGGGCATTGCCCACCCTACTTTTACTTAACAAATTGGGGCATTACTTCTGCTGCGGTAAATAAGCCATAAATTCCCCGATTATGTAACGATAATCCTGCTTTGAGATAACCAAAAGCTGGCCCACAAACGTTGGCCGCCATGCTGGTTTCATCCCCTAAAGTAAAGGTATGGGTTGAAATTTTTCCCTCAAAGGTGCGTCCGGTAATCTGCACATTAGTACTTAAAGGTTTTTTTGGGTTACGGGTATCGACAACCCCACCAACAGTAACGCGATCGCGGGGACAAATTCCTGCCAACTCTAACATGATATCGTCAGCGTGTTCCATATTTTCTAAGGTAAGGATGCCATTAGTTTTGTCTAAAAACGCCTCAACTTCAGCATCACTCATCGCCCTAGCTTTTTCCACATCAAACCCTGGTAAATGAGCAATATCTTCGCGGATAGTGGCACGGTAAGCTTCCCAATTGGCAATACCCACCCCAAAGGTAATCTTAACACGGTGAATCTCGGTATAACTTTGGGCAGCAACGGCCGCCGCAGCAGTTAACAGTCCAGGAGTTGCCCCACAGCCTGTCATGTAGGTGATACCTGCGGCTTGTAACTCGTTTTGTAATTCTAGCAGTTGTTCAACGGCACTGGTACGCTTTAAGGCATCTACTAATACCCCTTTCCACCCAGAGGCAATAAATTGTCTAGCCACATCTGCCATAAACGTATTAGGAAGGTTAGGTAAAGCCAAGAAATAACCATCAACTGAGGCCGTTTCTAATAAATCCTGAATACTATTATTACTGAGGGTTCCATAGGGTTCCAGATAACCAATTGATCCCTGTTGATGATAGGTTGCGATCGCTTGATCTGGGTCTAATCCTGTCTCATCATAAGCATAACCTTTCAGGTCGGCCGCAGCAACCCAAAGCATTTCTTGTTTCGGGGTGAGAACTCTGGTTGCTGCTTGTCCAAGTCCCCCAAACCCTAATATCCCGACTTTCATAGTGTGATGACTACTCATTATTAATATCTTTTCTGACTGATTCTCTCTTTTTATTATCAATCAACAAGGGATTTTCAAAACACTTGTTTTTAGACAGGTGATTCTGAAACTGATGGGGTGAGGAGAAAATTTTGTTCTCACCTCCTCACTCAAAAATTGGCATAATTATTAAGGTAAAAAAGATGACCAAAAACTCGTAATGACTGACCATTGACCACTCAACACAAACCACATCAATAAACTCACACCGATCCAAATGGTCAATACATAGAACTGCGACTGTCCCGAAACATTATATTTAAGAGCATTGCCACTAAAAATTGTCACCAAACTGACTAAATTAACCGCCCCATCGACAATATAGCGATCAAACCAAGCAGTCAAGCGGGCAATTCCTGCCACCCCTGCTACCACAGTCACCTCATAAACCCTGTCTAAATAGAAGTCATAGGCAAATAAATCTTGGAAAAATCGCAGATATCGGTTCGTCAGTCTTTCCCAAACACGACTGACAGGCCGCAAAATACCCACTAAACAGCCAATTAAGCCAGAAACCATCAATAACGGTACTGCCCATTGAACGGCAAAGGAAGTATTTTCTAATAAAGGGGTTGTCGGCGATAACCATAATGGCCAACGAATGGGTGCTAAAGGTGCAATTAAGGTAAAAATTGTTAAAGTTACCATGGGTAACGCCATGGGCCAGGGAATTTCCGGGGCGCGACGGGTTTTCTTTTGCGGGGTTCCTAAAAAGACAGAACGGAAGACACGAGTTAAATTAAAGGCACATAAAGCATTAACAAACATCAATAAGCCTAATAACCAACTAGAAACCTCCCAAGAGCCATCAAACCAGCGTTGCCATGTCCAAAACATCCCCATGGGTAAAAAGGCAACTAAACCCGATGAACCCACCACAAAAGCGGTTGTGGTAGCTGGCATTCGTGACCATAACCCTCCCATCTCAGTGATATTTTGATCGCTGGTGGTGAGAATAATGGCCCCCGCACTCATAAATAGTAAGGCTTTGGCGATCGCATGGGTAAACAGCAATAAAAAGGCAATATCCACATGGCCTAAACCAACCGCAATAAACACCAACCCTAAATAAACACTGGTAGAATGACACAAAGCCCGTTTAATATCAATTTGGGCCATAGCGATCAAAGATGCACCGATGGCCGTTACTGTGCCTAAAATAATTAAAGCATCAGCAGACACCGGAGAGAGGGTAAATACAGGTTGCAGTTTAATTAAAACATAGGCTCCTGCTGATACCACAATGGAATTTCGCATGATACCTGCGGGGTTCGGCCCTTCCATGGCCTCATCTAACCATAAATTTAAGGGAAATTGGGCGCATTTACCCGTTGGCCCGGCAATTAAGGACAATCCTAATAAAGTCGCCGTGAGGGGAGCAACAGGGGAGGTATTAGCCCACGTTTCCAACTGAGAGAAGGTTAAGCCTTCCCCATAACTAGAAAGAGCAACTAACCCCATTAATAAAATGATATCCCCAACCCGCTTGGTTAAAAACGCATCTCTTGCTGCCGTTACCACTAAAGGTTGAGCATACCAAAAACCCACTAATAAATAAGTCGATAGGGTTAAAATTTCTAATAGTCCATAACTGAGTAACAAAGAGTCACTTAAGGCAATTCCCCCTAAAGCCGCTTCAAACACCCCCATTAAGCCATAAAATCGCCCTAAAGACCAATCTTTTTCCATATAGCCCAAGGCATAGATTTGGGCTAAAAGACTAATGGTTGTGACCACTGCTAAGGCCCCTAAACTGACGGGGGATAACTCCACGGTTAAGGATAATTCTAAATCAGCGACGGTCAACCATTGAAAGACTAATTGTTTTGTCTGTCCTTGCCAAATGAGATTAAAGGCAATTGAGCCATGAATAAAGGCAAAAATAGACATTAATAGGTTTAAATAGGCCGCTGGTCTTGGCCCCGTGCGGCGAATAATGCCTAATGACCAGGGTAAGGTTAATAAAGAACCAATTAAACCGTAAAAAGGAATAAACCAACTATTTTGTAGGAGAAAATCACTCATTTAAGTTAAGGGACTGTGAATGGACAATATTAGTTTGAAGCGGATTTTTTATCTAATTCATCTCTTTATCATGTTTAATGATTTTGGTCAATCAGAGAATCGACTTATGTCGATCATCAGATTCGGGTCTGATTTCTGGGAAAAAAAATCAGCCACTTTGCCTGACAACAGTTTATCAGTCATTGCCCCTGATGATTGTCAACTTTGTTGGAGTCGCTGTTACTCAGTTCGCTATTTTGTAGCCATTGCTTTTTTCAAGACTATTATCTCCAAAGTTGAGGGGTCTTTCAAGTATTATTACTTAGAGAATCTCCCCAAACCCTAGATAATGATTTCCCATAAGAGGGATAATAACCCAAAAACGAATCTTGTTTGAGTTCTGGCCCGTCAGTGGGTTTCGCGTTTTCAACAGTCATGATGAAAAAATTATAAAACAGTCTGACCCCTTCTTGGAAAGTCTCAGTCATTGATAGAGTAAGAACTTCAAGAGTCTTCTCCTGAACTATTAACTTTCATTAACCATCAGATTAGAAAATATCATCGTGATTTATATTGTCAAAGGGGCCAAGGTTCCCTATTCTTTATATATGTAGGTTGATAAGTTAGCTACCCCCGTCGGTTTTTTCCGGTGGGACTAGGTTTATGGCAGTCAGTCAAAACTAACAACCCAACCCCATAGACTTAGATCAAGTCTATGCCCTAAGAGCTTGTTGTAAGACAAGGATAGCAGACCGCCGACTGGCAACAAAGGATTGCGCTAGGGAACCCTATAAATAGGGATATTTAGCCTAAACAAGGCTAAAAAATCTCCTAACGAATGGTTAGGAGAAGATCTGTTCGTAAAGTTGTTTAGTTTGGCTCAAGCGAGGGAATACACTATGTCAATTGCTGTTGGAATGATTGAAACCTTGGGTTTTCCTGCCGTTGTTGAGGCAGCAGATGCCATGGTTAAGGCAGCCCGTGTTACCTTAGTCGGGTATGAAAAAATTGGCAGCGGTCGCGTTACCGTCATTGTGCGGGGCGATGTGTCAGAAGTGCAAGCCTCAGTCTCGGCTGGCGTTGATGCTGTCAAACGAGTTAATGGGGGAGAAGTTCTGTCTACCCACATTATTGCTCGTCCCCATGAAAATCTCGAATATGTCCTACCCATTCGCTACACCGAAGCCGTAGAAGCATTCCGGGCCTATTAAGCGTTTTTTGTCTTTAAACGGTCAAATAAATCAGAAAGTATCATCATAGGAGAAAAAATCATGTCAATTGCTGTTGGAATGTTGGAAACCCTGGGTTTTCCTGCCGTGGTTGAAGCTGCTGACGCGATGGTCAAAGCTGCCCGTGTTACCTTAGTTGGGTATGAAAAAATCGGTAGTGGTCGCGTCACCGTGATTGTGCGGGGCGATGTGTCAGAAGTGCAAGCCTCTGTGTCTGCTGGTATTGAGAATGCGGGACGAGTTAATGGGGGACAAGTGTTATCTACCCATATTATTGCCAGACCCCATGAAAACCTCGAATATGTTTTACCCATTCGTTACACCGAAGCTGTAGAACAGTTCCGTGAAAGTGTGAATCCCCCTATGAGACGGGTATAAATAGTCATTAGCAAGCATAATGCAAATTGCCAAAGTTCGAGGCACCGTTGTCAGTACCCACAAAACCCGCAGTTTAACCGGAACAAAGCTCTTGTTGCTCCAATTTATTGATGCTCAAGGGCAACCCCTTCCTAAGTATGAAGTGGCCGGAGATCTGGTTGGTGCAGGGTTTGATGAGTGGGTATTAGTATCAAGAGGGAGTGCTGCTCGCATCGAAAGTGGAATGGAACAACGCCCCATTGATGCGATGGTAGTGGGGATTATTGATACTATCACCGTAGAAAATCGTCAAATTTATAGCAAAAAAGACGATTATTAGACCGGAAGGTAGTCAAAAGTCTTCAGTTAGTCATCATTGCCGACTGATAAGTGACAACTGACAACCAAGAACTGATAACTGATAATTAGGAGGACTTAAATTGTCATGGTAGTCCGCACAGCAGCGGCCCCCCCGACACCTTGGTCAAAAACCCTAGCGGAACCCCGAATTGATGAAAGTGCCTATGTGCATTCTTTTTCTAACCTGATTGGAGACGTTCAAGTGGGTGCTAATGTTTTAATTGCCCCAGGAACATCCATCCGTGCCGACGAAGGAACCCCTTTTTGGATCGGAGAAAGCACCAATATTCAAGATGGTGTGGTCATTCATGGCTTAGAAAAAGGACGGGTTGTGGGGGATGACGGCCAAGAATATTCGGTTTGGATCGGGAAACAGGTCTGTATTACCCACATGGCCTTGATTCACGGGCCAGCCTATATTGGCGATGGCTGTTTTATTGGCTTTCGTTCAACGGTATTTAATGCCAGAGTGGGCCAGGGTTGCATTGTCATGATGCACGCCTTGATTCAAGATGTGGAAATACCCCCAGGAAAATACGTCCCCTCTGGTGCAGTTATCACAAACCAACAACAGGCGGATCGTCTCCCTGATGTAACAGAGGGCGATCGCGCCTTTGCCCACCATGTGGTAGAAATCAACGAAGCATTACGAGTTGGCTATCAATGTGCTGACAATTCAGCCTGTATTATGCCCATTCGTGAGCAGTTGGAAAAGTCTATAAATGACGTTAATCAGATTGATTATAGTAATTCGGTGACAAGTATGAGTTTAAGTCCAGAAATTGTAACCCAAGTCCGTTCCCTATTGTCCCAAGGGTATACCATTGGGGTAGAACACGCCAATCAACGACGTTTCCGTACCAAATCTTGGTTAACAGGTGGAAGTTTTAACGGCCGTGCTGACCAAGTTTTAGGGGAATTAGAAGGGTGTTTACAAGAACATCAGGGAGAATATGTCCGCTTGATCGGGGTTGATACCCACGCGAAAAAGCGTGTCCTAGAAGTGATTGTACAACGGCCTGAAGATACCCCTGGTGAACCCAGTCGCTTGACTACCACCAAAAATACCAGTAATGGCCACAACAAGACTGGCAGTAACGGCAATGGTGGCATGGATAGCGATATTACCTCCCAAGTTCGTGCCTTACTCCATCAAGGCTATAAAGTGGGAACTGAATATGCCAGTCAACGTCGCTTCCGTACCAGTTCTTGGTTAACCGGGCCGGCTATTGAAAGTCAGCGAGAATCTGATGTCATTCGGGAATTACAAACTGTTTTAGCCGAACATGATAACGAGTATGTCCGTTTGATTGGCATTGATTCCAGTGCTAAGCGACGGGTACTCGAAACCGTGATTCATCGTCCAGGAGAAGGGGGCAAAATTCAAAGTAATGGAACCGTTGGCTCTCCCAGAGTGAGCAAAGGCGGCACGTCTCAGTCTAGCAGCCGTGGGTTAAGTGCTGAAGCGATCGCCCAAGTTCGTTCCTTACTTTCTCAAGGGTATAAAATTGGGACAGAACACGCTGATCAGCGTCGTTTTCGTACTAAGTCTTGGCAAAGTTGTTCCCCCATCGATAGTAACCGTGAATCTGAGGTAATTTCTGCCTTAGAGGGCTGTTTAGCGGAACATCAAGGAGAATATGTTCGTTTAATTGGTATTGATAGCCAAGCAAAACGACGAGTCTTACAAACCATTATTCAACGGCCAGGTCAAGCATCCAGTGGTGGTGCTAGTAAAACAACCGCAACCGTTACCCCTGCAACCCGTAGCTATTCGAGCAATGGCAATGGCCATGTTGCTACCAGTAATTTAACGGCTGAAATCGTTACTCAAGTCCGTTCATTACTGTCTCAAGGACATAAAATTGGCACAGAACACGCAGATAAGCGGCGTTTCCGCACTAAGTCTTGGCAAAGTTGTTCTCCCATTGATAGTAACCGTGAATCCGACGTGATTGCAGCATTAGAAGGCTGTTTAGCGGAACATCAAGGGGAATACGTCCGTTTGATTGGTATTGATAGTCAAGCAAAACGGCGTGTCTTAGAAACGATTATCCAACGTCCTTAATGATGTACAGAAGGGGTAAGACAATCTTGCCCCTTCTGACTACTTAGTAATAGTAATGCCCTTACCCCTTATTCATCCACCGACTCAGTTAGATATTTGCGTGATTGGTGACGTTACCATTCATGAGGGTGCAGTTGTGGCACCAGGCACCATCCTGCAAGCTGCGCCTAATAGTCGTATTGTGATACGAGAAGGGGCTTGCATTGGTATGGGAACCCTGATTAATGCTTATCAGGGAGACATTTATATTGAATCTGGTGCTATGTTAGGGGCCGGGGTGTTGGTGGTTGGTCAGGGTAAAATTGGTCAAAATGCCTGTATTGGCTCTTCTGCTACAATTATTAATACTTCGATTGAAGCAGGAACAACCATCGAAGCGGGATCATTAATTGGTGATATGTCTCGCGGGTTTACTTCAGAAAAAGCTGAAACTTCCCAAGAAACAAAATCAGAAAATAATGGTTCTCCTCCTGATAGTAACGGTTCTCTTTCTGATAGTAATGGTTCTCTTCCTAAACCAGAAATAACGGAAGATAAACAACCCGCATTTATAGAAGAAATGGAAGATTTATGGTTAGAAGCAGAGACAACAGTGCCTGAAATGCCAGAAATTCCGACACCACCTAAACCTTCTCCTGAAACTAAAAATGCTCCTGTGGTGGGTCAGATTTATATTAATCAACTTTTATGCACATTGTTTCCTGAACGTCAAGCTTTTAACCGTTTTCAAAACAATTCTTCATCAGATGATTCTACTAAAAACGATTAATTTTTGACTTTGTTGCGATCACCTTATTTTTCATTTTCAAACGCTTCGTAACCCCAAACGCCCATAATGTTACTTTCCTGACTTAAATAGTGATCAAAAGTCGTACTGATGACAAGTTCGGTAGAACCAAAATTGTTAAACTAAAGTTAGCACAATTTGGGGAGTTGAGGACAAATCAGATGACAGTTGTTACAGAAAAACAGATTTATACCCCAGAAGAATATTTAGAATTAAAAGAAGAATCTACCGATAAGCATGAATATCGTGATGGAGAAATTGTACTTATGACTGGGGGAACAACTAATCATAACCGTCTTGTTGTAGATTTTTGTACTTACTTAAATCTTGCTTTAATGGAACAAGAGGGCGAATTGTTTGTCGGAGATGTTCGTTTATGGATTCCTCGTTTATGTATTGATGGGACAAACGATTAATTTAACAGAAACACTAAGCAATAATACTCATCATACTTAGGAAAACAATGTAAATATTTATAAACTTTTTAGGATAAATGATCCAATATCTGATATGGGAGAAAACCGAATGAACTACGATAAATCCGGTATTAGGGAATGATTAGTTAAATTAATCAGACTGTCTACAAATTGTAATAGAAAAATACAAAATTAGCCGTAAAGAGAATGTTAAAACGATCAACCCTCATGGTATGATTAGGACTCGAAAAGCAGATAAGTGAATTAACGGTTAGCAGAGCAGACTTCTTGCAACCGAATAACTTTCTAATATTTTTCTCTATTGCGAGTGAGTTGAGGCTGACTCGCGCGCTGATAAACGAGAAATTAACGATGCCCATTCATGGAGGAATGACTAAATGGCACAAGCTACAGCTAAATCAGGGTTCAAGGCGGGCGTACAAGATTACCGCCTGACCTATTACACCCCCGACTACACCCCCAAAGATACCGACCTTCTGGCGTGCTTCCGCATGACCCCCCAACCGGGTGTTCCTCCTGAAGAAGCAGGTGCAGCAGTAGCAGCAGAATCTTCCACCGGAACCTGGACAACAGTTTGGACAGATAACTTAACCGACTTAGATCGTTATAAAGGTCGTTGTTATGATATCGAACCCGTTGCTAACGAAGATAACCAGTATTTCTGCTTCATTGCTTATCCTTTAGATTTGTTTGAAGAAGGATCTGTCACCAACGTTCTCACCTCTTTAGTCGGTAACGTTTTTGGGTTCAAAGCATTACGGGCATTACGTTTAGAAGATATTCGTTTTCCTGTTGCTTTAATCAAAACCTTCCCTGGCCCTCCCCACGGTATCACCGTTGAACGGGATAAATTAAACAAATATGGTCGTCCCTTATTAGGTTGTACCATTAAGCCCAAACTTGGTCTGTCTGCTAAAAACTACGGACGCGCTGTTTATGAGTGCTTACGGGGTGGTTTAGACTTCACCAAAGACGACGAAAATATTAACTCTCAGCCCTTCATGCGTTGGCGCGATCGCTTCTTGTTTGTACAAGATGCTATCGAAAAAGCTCAAGCAGAAACCAACGAAGTTAAAGGTCACTACCTCAACGTAACCGCCGGAACCTGCGAAGAAATGATGAAGCGGGCCGAGTTCGCCAAAGAAATTGGCACTCCCATCATCATGCACGACTTCTTAACGGGTGGTTTCACAGCCAACACCAGTTTATCGAAGTATTGTCGTGATAATGGCTTATTACTGCACATTCACCGTGCTATGCACGCAGTAATTGACCGTCAGAAAAATCATGGTATTCACTTCCGCGTTTTAGCCAAGTGTTTACGTTTATCTGGTGGTGATCACCTCCACTCTGGAACCGTTGTCGGTAAATTAGAAGGGGAAAAAGGCATCACGATGGGGTTTGTTGACCTCATGCGTGAAGACTACGTTGAAGAAGACCGCGCTCGTGGTATCTTCTTTACCCAAGACTATGCTTCTATGCCTGGAACCATGCCTGTTGCTTCTGGTGGTATCCACGTTTGGCATATGCCCGCCTTAGTAGAAATCTTTGGTGATGACTCCTGCTTACAGTTTGGTGGTGGAACCCTCGGACACCCCTGGGGTAATGCTCCTGGTGCAACCGCTAACCGTGTGGCTCTTGAAGCTTGTATCCAAGCTCGTAACGAAGGTCGTTCCCTCGCTCGTGAAGGTAATGATGTTATTCGTGAAGCTTGTCGCTGGAGTCCTGAATTAGCCGCAGCTTGCGAACTGTGGAAAGAAATTAAATTTGAGTTTGAGGCAATGGATACACTCTAATTTAGGGTTAGTTGTTAGTTTTTAGGGAATATCAAACACGATTAACTAACAACAGTGTCCTAGGAAGGACAGGTAGGTACTCATGTATCCCAAGAAAATTGCTAATGACACAGCAGAGGTTTTGCAAAGTTACCTGACTTATCAAGCGGTTCGCGTTATCATCGACCAATTATCTGAAACTAACCCTAACCAAGCAATTTGGCTAAGGCAATATGTGTCCTCCCATAATATTCAACAGGGAGAACCATTTATTGAAGAGTTAATGACAGAAGATAAGGCGTTAGTCTTGCGAATTCTGAAAGTGCGGGAATATCTAGCATCGGAAGTGCTGGAATTCATTCCCCAGATGGTACGTCATCGCATTAGTCAGGCCAATGTAGAACACCGTCGTCAGCTATTGGAGAGGCTTACCAGTTCTTCCTCTGTCTCCTCATCCTCTCATCCTGAGTCGGAGAGTGATGACTCAAACTGTCTTTAACTGTGATTAACTGAGATAGGAATCAACCAACAATGAAAACATTACCTAAAGAGCGTCGTTACGAAACCCTCTCCTATTTACCCCCTTTAACTGATCAACAAATCGTTAAGCAGATTCAATATTTGTTGGATGAAGGTATGATTCCTGGGGTTGAATTTGAAGAAGCCCCCGAACCCACTACCTACTTCTGGACAATGTGGAAGTTACCTTTATTTAGTGCGTCTTCTCCTCAAGAAGTCTTGGCTGAAGTGCGGGAATGCCGTTCTGAGTATCCTAATGCTTATATTCGTGTGATTGGTTTTGACAACATCAAACAGTGTCAAACTACCAGCTTTATCGTTCATAAGCCTAATACTCGTGCATTCTAAGAAGTTTTAGAAAGCTTCGAGACGAAATTTTACCGCCTACCTACGCTAGTTTTTAGGTAGGCTTTTTTCTATCTTTTTTCTTCAGATATCGATCATTTCGCAAAATATCTTATAATTTCTTAATATTAAGGAAGTAAGTTTAGTTTAACACTGACAGTGACAGGAGGGCAGATGACGATTAATTTTGTCAAAGAGAATAAAGAGGTAGTATTTGCACAGGGTTCCAACCTACGGGAAAAAGCTCTGCAAAATAAAGTCGATATCTATACCTTTAAAGGCAAATTGACCAACTGCGGGGGTTATGGACAGTGTGGTACTTGTATTGTTGAAATTGTAGAAGGGATGGAAAATCTATCGCCTCGTACCGACTTTGAACAGCGTGTCCTCAAGAAAAAGCCCGATAGCTATCGTTTAGCCTGTCAAACCATCGTTAATGGCCCGGTGACAGTGAAAACTAAACCCTAACTAGAATTGGCCTTTGTAATGATATTCTAAGAGTTGTTGTTTTTATTTGATGACGAAGAGGAAGAAAATCCATGCAAGTTAACGATCTTGGTTTTATTGCTAGTATCCTTTTTGTGCTAGTTCCTACCGTGTTTCTGCTGATTTTATTCATTCAAACTCGCAAAGAAACCGAATCTTAAGTAATTTTTTACTAATGCTTAATCTTGGAAAATGGAGTAACTAGAAATATCTAGTTTACTCCATTTTTTTGAGAATTATGAGGGACTTCCATCAACGAACAAAAATTAGGCTAAGCTCCCCATAATCAACGGTAGTTTGTACAATATGAGGAACCTAGAAGAATGTTTAATAATCTATTCCTAAAAACCCTCTGCCAACAATAATTATGATGAAACTCCGTGAATTATTAACTAAAGTTCCCACCCTTGGGCAAATTCCTGACCATGCAGCCTTAGAACGGGAGATTAAAGGGATTTCTACCAATTCCCACGCTTGTCAACTGGGAGACTTATTTATCGGAATGCCAGGAACCCGTGTAGATGGGGGTGAATTTTGGCAAAGTGCCATAGAAGTTGGAGCAGTGGCCGCCATTATTAGTCCCCAAGCCGCCGCGAAATTTCCCCCAAACCCTAATGATTGTGTCATCATTGCCGAAGATTTGACCACCGTAGCGGCTGATTTGGCAGCTGCATTCTATAATTATCCCGCCCAACAATTAAACATGATTGGAGTAACAGGAACCAATGGCAAAACAACTATTACCCATTTAATTGAATATTTCCTGGCTCAATGTCAATATCCGACGGCGTTATTAGGGACTTTATATACCCGTTGGCCAGGGTTTCAACAAACGGCAGTTCACACTACACCCTTTGCGACAGAATTACAAGAACAACTGGCCCAAGCAGTCGCCGCTAAGAATCAATATTGTGTCATGGAAGTGAGTTCCCATGCCTTGGCCCAAGGGCGGGTTAAAAAGTGTCCTTTTGCTGTCAGCGTGTTTACCAATTTGACTCAAGATCACTTAGATTTTCATAAAAATATGGAAGATTATTTTGGGGCAAAACAGTTATTATTTACCCCTGAATATTTACAGGGACGGGCAATTATTAATTTAGATGATTCCTATGGAAAACGACTCATTGAAACTTTAGATTCAGAGTCAGTTTGGAGTTATAGTGTCAATGATACAAAGGCTGATTTTTATACCAGCGATCTCAATTATCAAGCAACGGGAGTAGGGGGAACATTACACACCCCAAAAGGCAGCATAGCCTTTAATTCTCCCTTGGTGGGACAATTTAACTTATCCAATCTATTGGCCGCCGTGGCTACTGTCTTAAATTTTGGGCTAGATTTAAAGACAATTATCGAAAAATTGCCCCAGTTTTTAGGGGTTCCCGGACGGATGGAACGGATACAAATTAGTGAGAAACAAGATATTAGTGTGATTGTTGATTATGCCCATACCCCTGATAGTTTAGAAAATTTACTTAAGGCTGCTCGTCCTTTTATTAGGGGTAAAATAATCTGTGTCTTTGGTTGTGGTGGTGATCGTGACCGTACTAAACGCCCTTTAATGGGGAAAATATCTGCCGAATTAGCAGATATTTCGGTAGTAACATCTGATAACCCTCGCACGGAAGATCCCCAAGTAATTTTAGCGGATATCTTAACAGGAATTACTCAATCAGCAGAGCCGTTAGTTATTAGCGATCGCGCGGAGGCAATTGATACCGCTATTCAACAAGCGAAACCAGGAGATGGGGTTTTAATTGCCGGAAAAGGTCATGAAGATTATCAAATTTTAGGCACTGAAAAGATTCATTTTGATGATCGTGAAGAAGCGAGAAAAGCCTTGGAATTACGATTAGGATAGTTAATATAAGTGGTGAACAGTGGATACTATAGCAATTCCTATTTCAGTTGTGAGAAAATATCTCAGGATAGGTTTTAGGGAGTCTTACCAATCATTTAGGATTGCTATAGATAGAGATTGTTTATCTATTTACTATTCTCTAGTTTCCTGTTATTCTGCCTCGGAATTTAACATATCCATCGCAATTTCTAAACTGACTTTCATCCGGTTCAGAGAAGCGGCTAACATTCCCATTTCATCATCAAACGGGTGTTCAAATTCTTGGCTCAAATCTCCTGTACTAATTCTTTGGGCTAACTGAGCCATTTTCTTCAATGGCGTGGTGACAGTAAACTTCAGAAAGAAGTTGATTAAGATAATAGCAAACAACAAACAAACGACAAGAATACTCGTGACAGAAATCTGAAGTTTTTTGGCAGTTTCTAAGATCTTATTAGCGGGAACTAAAATCATTTGTATGCCGACAACTTCATGGAGTTTCCAGCCAAACCCATTATCTTTGCCATAGGTGACTAGCAAGCTTTTTGGGGCAACATCTGGGGTACTATGACAGCGCAAACAGCTTTCTTTAGAAACATTAATTGGCCGAGCAATATAAAAAATATCGCCACTATTAAATGACCGGAAACCTGAAGTTTGTTTTAAGTTAGAATCCTTGCGAAATGTTTCGACAATTTCAGTTTCAAATTGATCGGCTTTGTCTCTTAAATTCGTTGGGTTTAAGGTCGCTTCCTTGTAGAAGAAATCTTTATAACCCCCTTGTTCTCTAAAATATTCAAACACTTCACGGGCTGAATAGGCTGGCACAGTTTGGGGTAAAAATTGATTATCCGTCTCTAATCGAGAAGCTAATTCAGGATTAACTTTTGTGCTAGTATAATTACGGACAGCACTCATGGTTTCCATTAACACTAAAGCTTTGTCTGTGACCACTTTTTCAGCATTATGGGAGAGAATCAACGATAAAAATCCCCCACTGAGCAAGACAATGATAACCGAGATGGCTATCAGCAAAATATTAAGTTTTGTCGCAATCTTAAGATTTTTTAACAGTTGATTATCTTTGAGCATTGTTTCATTCCTGAAAAGCCATGAAGGAATCCTTGAAAACACTAAGAGTTAAGACTTTAGCTACTAAAAATTGTAAACTAAGATGAGAACAGCTAGTTTAAAGTTTGTTTACAATCAGTTAACATGAAAAGCCATCTCCCTCAAAAAAATGGGTAAGAGAGAAGTAATCATGATGACATTAGTAGTTGCTAGGGTCATAATCTAGTATGCCCGTAGATCCCTGAGAAGTTTACTTCCCTAATCAACAAAATTTAATAAAGCTGATGAATTGTAAAAAATCGATGATTTTGTCCGTTGGCTCTTAAAAATAATTATTCATGATGTTATCCCGCACTTTATTACTGATTTCGGTTCTGATTACCCTGTTTGGCTGTCAATCAAGACAACCGTTTCCAGAGCGCATTACCCTAGGGGTAGTGAGTTTTGGTGACAGTGAAAAACTAGAGAAAAATTATGGAGAACTCAAAACGTATTTAGAGAATGAACTCAATAGCATTATTGAGTTAGAACCTACCTACAATGAGCGTCAAGCGATTAATCAGATTAACGACAACGCCTGGGAGATCGTTGTTGCTTCTCCCGGTCTAGCAGCGGTCGCCGTATCCAAGGGAAATTATCTCCCCATTTTACCCTTAGAAGGGGGATTAAACAGCCGTTCGGTCTTTGTTGTCCGCCAAGACAGTCCCATCAAAAGTTTAAAGCAATTAAATGGGAAAGCTGTGGCCTTAGGACAACCAGGCTCAGCGACAGGATATTATTTTGCCTTGTATAATCTCTATGGACTAACCCTGTCAGAAGTTCGATTAGCCTCCACCCCCAAACAAGCATTAGAATGGGTGGCCAGTGGGGAAATGACCGCCGCCGCCATGTCTTTAGAGCAATATAATACCTATCGGGCGCAAGTCTCTCAAAAGGGCTTTCGGATATTGTTTCAAGACCAGCACCAGGTTCCCAATGGAGCCATCTTAGTTTCGGAAAAACTGTCTCAAATTGAGCAAGAAGCCTTATATCGAGCTTTAAGCAACGCTCCTCCTATGATTCCTTCTTCAGCAGGCTATGTGGCCAATGGCCCTATTCCCGATTATCAATATTTGATGGGAATTATTAAACAAATAACTCCCATCACCTCAAATCTACAAAAAAAACCGACCCACTTATATTGAGACATCCCCGTAGTGAGGGCGTGAAGAGAAAAATTGCCGATCACCCCTCATCAGTTTCCCCTTGTAACCGAAGTCGAATTGCTTCAGCACTAGCCGGAAAGCCCTCAGCTAAAGCTAAAAGTTCTAAAGTGCGGGCCATTTTTTTCAGTGCCAGAGGGGAATATTGAATTAAATTAGATGGCTTTAAAAACGTATCCACCCCCACTGTGGTAGCATAACGAATCAATCCAGCCGGGGGTAAAATCACCCCAGAACTTCCCAAATAATCACCAAGGGCTTTCGGGGTAGTTGCCCCCATCAAAACAGTGCCAACGGCGCGAATTTGTTCGACAAAATCCCAAGGTTCAGCCATGGCTAAGATCAGAGATTGAGGGGCAAACTGATTCGTAATGGCGATCGCCTGTCCGATAGAATCCACCACCCCAATTAACCCATAGTGAGCGATCGCCTTGGACGCAAGAATCCCATGGGCATTATCTTGTAACTGTTCCTGAACCTTTTGTTGAACCATTTGGGCCAGGGGTAGATCAGGGGTGAGGAGGATCACGGCTGTACTAGGATCTTGTTCTACCTGAGCCAACAAATCCGCCGCAATTTGGCTGGGATTGGCCTTGCGATCGGCAATAATGAATAACTCTGAGGCATCCAGGGGCCGATCAAGGGCTACAGTGCCATAGACCATTTTTTTGGCCAAGGTGACATCCAAACCACCCGTTCCCGTAATCACCTCAACTTTTGGTAGGGTTGGGGTGCCATAGGCCAAAGCCCCGATCGCGGCGGCCCCTCCTAGGCGATAAATTTCATTAATCCCTGTAATCTGAGCCGCGACTAAAATATCAGGATGAATTTTTCCCTGAGCATCTGGGGGAGTCACCAAAACAATCTGAGGCACTTGAGCCACTTTAGCAGGAATCCCTTGCATTAGTACCCGACTGAGGCGAGAAGCTTGATCCCCTGCGACATAAAGCCCGGCCCGTTTAACGGGAGTGTAGCGTCGGCCGAGGACGACATCATCCTCCTCAAATTTTACCCAAGATTTAGGAAGTTGTTGGCGATGAAACTGCTCTAATTGTTGACCCACAAGGGAAATGGCATCCAGTAACTCTTTGGGGATCTGTTGATAAGCTGCATCTAACTCCGAACCACTAACCCGTAACTGTTTTGGGTTCAATGGTCGCTGCCATGGGTCAAGTAGACCTAAATCGCCGTGATGTTTAATTCTTT
This sequence comes from Crocosphaera sp. UHCC 0190, assembly GCF_034932065.1. Classification (NCBI taxonomy): domain Bacteria; kingdom Bacillati; phylum Cyanobacteriota; class Cyanophyceae; order Chroococcales; family Aphanothecaceae; genus Crocosphaera; species Crocosphaera sp. UHCC 0190. The sequence continues at coordinate 374,860 of NZ_JAYGHP010000002.1, read as the reverse complement.
CAAGAATTTCTCCCACAGCAATTTCTTTGCCCTGAATCTCATCGCTGTAAGGGCGATCGCGGATTCTTTCTAGTTCCGTTTGTACCTCAGCTAACTGGGTGATAATTCGCAGCATGGAGTTAAAATACCCCTCTTGGCTACTACCAACTATGAGTCTAGTCGCTCACTTATCTAGCTTAGCTTGGATTTCTCTTAGGTTGGGATTCCTGTTCAGACATAAGTGAGATTTTGTGAGTTTTGCTGATCCTAAGAAAGTCAAAGTTGGGGGCCACGATTGAAAAATCTAGGATAGACTTAAAAGAGCAAGACCAGACCTTTGTCCGTCCTATGAGTCAGCCTAAACCATCTTCCTCTTCATTTCGTTATTTTGTCGCGGGACTTAAGCCCCTAGGCCGTGTTAATGTATGGGTTCCCCTCGGTATTGTTGCCTTGGTTGCTTTAAGTTTATGGCAATATTCCCGTCACCCAGAATGGTTAATTGATAATGCCTCTGATAACTTCGGGGAAACAGGCGATGAGGTCGGCAATAACCTGGATATTGGGGTGAACCTGCAAAACCTCCCGGCAACAACTGATCAGATCCCTCTTAATCCTAATTCCCTGAATGCCGATACCCCTCAACCTCCTGGGGAATTGCCCTTAAATAACCCATTAGGTGTTCCTAACCTTCAGAATTCCTTGCTCCCCAATGGGTCAGTTGATCCCCTCAACCCACAACCCTCCGCTCAAACCGCCCCAGAGAATTCCCAGAGGAAACAGTCACCGCAATTTCAACCTCTGATTCCTAATTTTAAGGATCTCGGCTCTTTGTTTCCTTCCATGTCTCCTTCAAAAAGTTCGAGTCAACCGATCAAACTTCCCGACCTCGAACCCCTTAAGATCGGTACGAATCAAGATAATCCCTTGAAGAATGCCTTGGACGATGTCTTTTCTCAAGAATCTCCCGCCTTAGAGTCAAATCCATCTCCTGGCTCCGTTGGTGAGTCTATCCCGACCTTACCGAGACAACCACAACGAACCTTTCAAACTCCCTCAAACGTCAGAAGATCAAGCCCTACCCCTGCACCCCAACCCTACACCAATTCTCCGGCACCCTCTTATAATTCCCCCTACTCTAACCCTCAGAGTCAACCTTATCAGTCACCCTACAATAACCCTTACTCCTCTTCCCCCCCACAACCCTACAGCAACCCCTACGGCAATGGCATGGCACCGGCCCCAATTCCTGCCTATCCTCAACCTTCCCAGTCTGGCAATGGCTACAATCAGCCTAATTACCCAGTCCAACCCTATCAAGCCCCTCAACAAAATCAGTACGGAATGCAGGCCCCTCAAGTTGATGAGTATGAGGGCAGTTATTCCTACTAATTATTGATGCACGACGGCAAAAAAGGCTTCTTTAGCGGCCGCTTGCTCTGCTAATTTTTTGGAACGGCCCTGACCTGTGCCTAATTTACGGTCTTTTAGCCAAACTTCGGCCAGAAAGCGTGCCTCCATGTCACCGCTCAAGGGTTGTTCTGTGACCCGATAGTCTGGCAGCATTTTGTATTGGGCTTGTGTCCATTCCTGTAGGGCATCTTTATAGTTTTGCAGGGCGGGATCTTGACGAATTTCAACCGCTTTGGCAATTAAAAGGGGGTCTAACCAAGGACGCACCAAATTCATGGTGTGGGTGCTTAAATAAAGCGCGCCTAATACTCCTTCAAAGGCATCTGCTAACCAAGATACACGGCCAATTTTATCCTGGGCCGCACTTTCTGAGATGAGGAGATAGCGATCTAACCCGTAACTCTCTGCAAACTCCGCTAAGGCGCGATCGCTGACCAACATGGAACGAATGGCGGCAAATTCTCCAACCAGTGCGTTAGGATAGTTTTCTAATAGTACCTCAGCCGCAACTAATCTGACCACGGAATCCCCGACAAATTCTAGTTGTTGATAATTTTTATCTCTGGAAATTGTGGGATGAGTTAAGGCTAAATCGAGTAATTCCCAGTCGACTGAAATGGTATCAGATAAACCGAGTTTTTGGATGAAATTTCGTAGTTGTTTGTCTCGTCGAGGGTCTAAGAAAGCCATTATTTAGATCGGAAGTTGTCAAGGATAATAATCTCTATTAATATCATATCCTAATGATACTAAAGATTTAATCCAGGAATTGATAATTGTTTAACTTGATTTTTGGGGCTTTTAATGCTTTCTATAATTGTCTTTTTATCTAGTTTCTCGGTTAGCATTTTAATAAGACATCTTCCTACATGATAAGCCATATTCACAGGAACAGCATTACCAATTTGTCGATATTGTGAGGTTATAGAACCGCTAAATTGCCAGTTATCAGGAAAGGTTTGAACTCTTGCATATTCTCTAATAGTTAGGGGTCTAGTTTGGTCAGGATGACATCTTTCTGTTTGGGTTTGTGCGGGACTACAAGTAATAGTTAAACAAGGTTCATCCCAGGATAAACGTTTGGCAAACCCTGTTCTTCCTCCTTCTTTATAAAAGCTATTTTTCATGTATGCTTTTTGAATTTCTAGGGGTAAACTTTTCCAGTTTCCACCGGGGGGGGACTAATTCCATGATGGATTTTTTACGAGAATTATATTCAACACCTAGGGAGTTTGGACAGTCTTTTAAGGCTTCTCTTAAAGCAATAGTATAATTCTTGTTTTTAGGAAAAATCGGAATAAGATTTAAGTCTTGACGACAAGCAATAATAATTAGTCTATCCCGCTTTTGGGGAACATCTAAAAATTGTGCGCTGACAATTTCATAGTAGGGATTATATCCTAATTTTTGTAAGCATTCTAAGATAATTGAGAGGGTTTTTCCTTTTTCATGACTCAGTAAACCTCTCACATTTTCTGCGATCGCCATTTTGGGTTTGACTTCTGACAAACAACGGGCAAATTCAAAAAACAAGGTTCCTCTTGTATCTTCAAATCCTTTTCCTTTTCCTGCATAACTAAAGGCTTGACAAGGAAAACCACCCGATACAATATCTATTTTACCATAATAGGGTCTAAAGTCTATCTTGCTAATATCTTCTTGTATTATTTGCCAATTAGGACGATTTATTTGTAAGGTATCAACGCAATCTTTGGATACTTCTACCAATAATTCGTGATTGAGTCCTGCATTTTCTAAACCTAGTGCCATTCCTCCACAACCCGCAAATAATTCAATGGTCTTTAAGTCAGTTTTTTTTGAAGATTTTAAAATTCCAAACCCGACTTCTTGGGATTTGCCCATTAAATTATTATGAACTAATTTAATGAGTTCTAAGTCAAAAAATCGAGTATTATTATTATTTTTTCCTTGAATTAGTTTTTTCTTTTCCCAAGTCCGAAGTGAATTAGGAGAAATCCCTAAAATTTCTGAAGCTTGTTCTAGGGTGACTTTTTTCATTAGCTTATTTTATATAACTTTTTCTCTGTTTTAATTATACTTTAGATTCTCATTAAAATCAACTATACATTTCTGCTTAAGTTGGCAATTTCTTCAAATTTATGTCCCAATTTTTCTGATATAAATCGAGTATATATATTCGATAAATACAAGTTCTCACTTTTAGAAAACTCAAATATGTTTTTAAATCTTTTCCTTTCTTCTGTACTTACTTTCCTAAACTTTTGTTTTTCTTTGCCTAAAGTTTCTAAGACTTCTTTTTTAAACTTAAATAAGATCTGATCGATTTTACCATTTATATCTGACATAGATAGAGACTGATAATTTATCTTAAAATGATCTTCGAGAAACTCATCTATTATTCTACAAGTTTGATAAATTTCCGTTAAGTCTTTAGGAATATATTCAGGTATTCGTATATTATTTTTTCTTTCTAATATTTCTGTACTAACTCTTCTTTGTTATCATAATAATCATAGAGTCTATTCATACATTTTTAGGTAATACTTCTTAAAGACAATGATGGCAGCCATTCCTGACTAAGTAGCTGATCAAGAGAGTAGGGACATTCTAAAGGAAATTTTACTGTATTTTGGGTCTTGATTTTCACAAAACCTAACGCATCTTCATAAATTTCATTTAATTCTGATTCTAAATAATTATGCAAATTTGTGGTCAGTTTTCGTCTTAATTGAACTCTAAATGTGTAAATTTCTCCTTGCCAATGAACTAAATTATATTCTCTTTCTTCTGTCCAATATTGCAGTAATAATAAATGACGAATCACCTGTTCCAATAAACTAGCAACAGCATTTTTCTTTTCTTTTCCCAAGTCCTCTAACTCCTCTATTAAATTTTCTAAATCTAACTTATTAAATTGCTTGTTTTTGAGTAACTTAACCGTTTCTTCAAGCCATTGAAAATCATCAAAATCGTAGAGTTGTTTTAAATTTGTAACCGTATAATTTATCATTTAACTTAATATTAAACTCAAAAGTGCCATAGGGACAATTCATGAATTGTCCCTACAAATTGTGGATATTATCGACCGCCAACGGTGATTTTATCTACTTTTAAATGAGGCTGACCAACAGTAACATAAATGCTACCACTGACAGATCCACAGAACCCTGGAGCAAGTCCTAAATCTTGGGAACACATAGATATTTCATTCATAATATCTTTAGCAGTTCCGATTAAAGTTGCTCCTTTTAAGGGTTTAGTTACCTGGCCATTTTCAATCAAATAAGCTTCAGAAACAGAGAAATTAAATTCACCCGTTGCACCAACACTTCCCCCTCCCATTTGTTTACAATAAATACCCTTATCTACCGAAGAAAAGATATCATCAATAGAATAATTTCCAGGGGCAATATAAGTATTTCGCATCCGAGAAGCCGCAGCATAGGCATAACTTTGACGACGACCGCTACCCGTGCGAGGATGACCTGTACGCAGCGATCCGGTGCGATCTGCTAAAAAGTTCTTGAGGATGCCGTTTTCAATTAATAGGGTGCGTTGAGTGGGCATTCCTTCATCATCCATATCCACTGTACCAAAGGCTTTATCAGAACGCCCTTCATCCCAAGCGGTTAAATTTTCATGGGCAATTTTTTCGCCTTTTTTCTCCATAAAAGGCGTCGTTTTATGTTCAATTTGTGTTGTTTCTAAGAGATGTCCACAAGCTTCGTGAAAAATTACCCCACCAAATTCATTGGCCATAACAATAGGATAATTTCCTGACTCGACAAAATCAGCATAAAGCATTTTTCCGGCTGATTCTGCGACACTTTCTGCGGCGGTTTCATAGTCCCATTGTCGCAAGAAATAAGGATCACTGGTATCCCCAAACCGTTTACTCATGGAAGCGCGGTGAGTTCCATCTGCACAGAATAAGGAATAACCAACTGATTGAGTAAGACGGATATCTCTGGCAAAGGTGCCATCACTTGCAGCGACTAAAATTTCTTGCCAGTCTCGAAAATACATGGCACGACGGGACTGAATATGAGAGGCTTTTTGCGCTAATTTATGGTTAGCATCTAATAAAACTTTGCCTGTTTCTTCGATGGAACTACAGTTCGGCAACCAAAGTTCTTTATCTTTCGTGGCAGCATAATCTCGTAATAATTCTAAGTTGATTTCTGGGATATAAGCATTAGGAGATGGTAAGCTTAAACCTAATATTGATAACCCTTTTTCTAGGGCGGTTTTTAACCCGATAAAAGAGACATCATTGGTACTTACATAACAGTCTGCTTTGCCTTTAAATATTCGGATTCCTGCCCCAGTAGAAAGACGGGGAGAAATGCTAGTAATGGCATCTTCTTCGGCTAAAGAACTGATATAATTAACCCGTTCTAGGAAGATTTCTAAAAAATCTGCCCCCGCAGCCCTTCCTAATCCTAATAAGGTTGATAGGGGTTCTTGCCAGCTATTGTCAAAGCGATCGCGGCTAGATTGATAGGTTAATTGAGGAAGTTCTTTAGATATTAACAGGGTGGGTGACATAGATGGTTTCCTTAGTTGGGTTTTGACAATAAACTCTGGGGGTTTTATTGTTTTTTTGAGTCATTAAAGTCTAATTATAACAAACCCGTAGAGGTTTAACACTGTTAAACCCAAACCCCTTAATATTTAAAATGTCGCAGTTTTTGAGTTCATTGTCAAACTTATCAAAGATGGATTGATTAGAAGTTTTTTAGAATAGCTTATAATAGAATTGAAGGGTGATGGGTTCAGAATGATATTAAGTTATTAATAAATTCAATTCTTGGGTAGAGGTAAAAATGACGACATTACTTGTACAAGCGACTCCGGCTTCTATGATGATTGATATTCCTTGGATTATGCCGATGACGGAGGAGCAATTTTATGAATTTTGTTTAGCGAATCGAGATTTACGTATTGAACGTAATTCGAGTGGAGAAGTAATCGTTATGGCTCCTGCTTTTTCGGATACGGGTAATCGGAATTTTAATATTGCTGCCCAACTTTGGAACTGGTCAGAACTCGATGGGACAGGGCTTGGGTTTGATTCTAGTGCGGGCTTTACTCTGCCCAATGGTGCAACTCGTTCTCCCGATGCTGCTTGGATTAAATTGGAACGCTGGAATGCTTTAACAGAAAAACAGAAAGCGTCTTTTGCCCCTATTTGTCCCGATTTTGTTATTGAATTACGTTCTGCCAGTGATACAGTGTCCAGTTTGCAGAAAAAGATGGAGGAATATATTGCTAATGGTACTTTATTGGGCTGGTTAATTGATCGCCAAAACCGCACAGTGTATATCTATCGTCCTAATCAAGAATCAGAAATTTTGAACGATCCCCAAACTGTGAGCGGTGAGCCTGAATTGTTAGGGTTTGAGTTGGTGATGGCTAAGATCTGGTAAACAGTAGCCTCTGCATCCTGTTTAGCTGTTCCCAAGGCAGGAATACCGAAAACCCGCAACCCGCATGATTTCGAGCAAAAATACTGATTAATAATTCTTAAAAATTTTCTACAAGCCTGATATGTTACAGTTTACAAGTCTCGACGCGAGAGAAGAGACCACAATCCGCAGTATTCCATCCGCATCCATCCCATCCCAAAGACACACCAACAACATCTGAGGTATACAGGGAGGTGTCCCACACCACCTGATGTATTAAATGTAATATCTTTGTAAGATAACCAACTACCTCCTTTACGCCATCCGACCTGATCGCCGAAAGCTTGCCAGACCTTCTGATTATAATATCTTGTGCCTCCTAAACGTTGGTAAATTTCCTTTTGGACACTAAAGCCAAATTTACCCTCACTATAGTCTAACCAAAGCTGATTTATGGTGCGTAAATCGGTGCAGGGGAAGTTATCTATATCGTCCTCTCTTAACCATCCATTCTCGCTGGGGTTTGCTGCTTGAAGCATTACCTTAGCTGTTTCTTTGTCTGCTTCTTGCCATTTTCCTGCTTTTAAGAAGTCCCTTAATCTACCATAATCTACATTTCTATCTGATGATAAATCCTCCCTTTTTTGTTGGGGTGTGGGGACATTATTAACAGGTGTAGAGACGTTATATATAACGTCTCTACGGGGTTTTTGTACAGGTTTATCCCCCCTTTGTCCCCCCTTATTAATGGGGGATAATAATGATAAAAATTCTTGAATAGTTTGTGGACGGTTTGCGGGTTTTAATTCCATCCCTTTTAGGATAGCATTATTAACGCGATCGCTAATTTTATTATTAAACTGTTGAGGAGGAGGTAAAGCAGCATAACTGCGATACTGTGCGGGAATAGGAACCTGATCAGTTAAGATATTATACAAGGTAGCAGCTAAGGCATAAACATCTGTATAAGTGTCCCTTTTTGCCTTTTCTTCGTATTGTTCAGGAGGTGCATAGCCTTCCGTTAAATAACCAGTATGGGTACGGGTTTCACCTGCGGTAAACTCTCTTGCTATACCAAAATCAATTAACTTTGCTTCTAAAGTATTAGGAGGTAATAAAATATTATGGGGTTTAATATCTCGATGTAAAAAACCTTGAGAATGAACATAAATTAAAGCTTCTCCGATTTTTTGAATAATAGTTAAACCATCATTTTCTTTTAAGATACCTTTTTGTTGTAAATAGACAGATAAATCATAACCTTTGATATATTCCATGACCATATACCAAAGTCCATCTTCATTAAAAACATTATGAACGGTAACAACATGAGGATGACTACATTTAGCTAATAAAAATGCTTCTTTAATAAACTGATTTTGTAAATCACTAAAATTAGGTTTACCTTGTACGGTAGCATTTAAAGTTTTGATAGCGAGTTGAGTTCCTGATAGGTTTTCTATTGCGAGATAAGTAATACCAAAACCACCAGCACCTAAGATACTATTGATAGTGTAACGTCCATTTTGGAGAGTTTCGCCAGGGTTGAGATGTCTCATTAACACGGCAGCTATGGGTTAAAATTTATGGATTTTTCGATTATACAATACAACGGACATATAGATAATCAATAAAATAACGGACATAACAGTGTTAAACCCAACACCCTTAATTATAATTAGTAATGAAATCGACAGGAAACAATGACAATATCTTCATCAGTAACACTATAAACCAAGCGATGTTCATCTGTAATACGTCGTGACCATAAACCTGATAAATCATATTTTAAGGCTTCTGGTTTTCCTAAACCAGAAAAGGGATCTCGTTGAATATCTTTGATCAGGGTAATAATTTTGGCGTAAATTTTCTTATCTTCTACTGCCCATTTGTTAAACTCATCAAAACCTCGCAGTAAAAAGGCAATTTTTCTCATAAGTTTGCAGGATCAACATAAATATAGTTCTGAGGTTCTTTTAGTTCATCTAATGCTTCCATTAGATGACGACGATTGGCTTCTGTTGACAGTAAATATTCTGTTTCATCTACTTCTTTTTGTGGTTGTTCATTAACTAATAAGATTGCTTCGACAATAGTTCCTTCAGGTAAATCTAAGGTAGGCAAATCAAGTTTACCGTTTTTAATTGTTAGTTTGTATTTAAAAGCATTCATGATTTGAGTTAACAGTTACGGATTTTTCTATTATACAACATTTCTGTAGGGGTTTAACCGTGTTAAACCCAATACCGTTCAATCCAAATTAAAAACTTTTTAAACCACATCTAATAGGGCTTTTTTAAAAGCAATCGCCTCTTTGAAATGGAGTTGAGGATTATCTTGTAAAGCGAGATCAATAATATCAGCTAAACCTTGAGGAATATTAACATTACGTTGACGAATAGGAATAGGTAAATCTTGTAAAATAGCCAGAAAAGGATCTTTATTATCTAAGTCACGGGGATAACATCCTGTCAACATATTATAGAGGGTTGCTGCCACTGCCCAAATATCAACTTCTGGTTGTACATATTTGAAATTTAACACCTGTTGACGGGGCATAAAATAGGGAGTACCTGCTTTAGTTCCCGTCATGGTTTGACCGCTTAATCCAGCTAAATCAAAGGCTTTTGATAAGCCATAATCTGCCAATTTTACTGTAATTTTACCTTGACTTTCTACTAAAAATATGTTAGCTGGTTTAATATCCCGATGCACTAAACCTTTGCCTTTTGCAATAGTTCCGTTAGCTTGTTTTAAGTTAGAAATTTCTACATTATGGGCATAAATTAAAGCATCTAAAACTTGATAGATAATCTCTAAAGATTCCTCAAGAGAAAGTTTACCTCCTTGTTGCTGCATTAAATCTTCAACTGTTCCCCCATTACAATATTCTAGGGTAAAGAAAAAGGTTTGATCTAGATAACCTGTGTCCCTTAATTTAACAATATTAGGATGATTTAAAGCTTGGGTATTTTGTGCTTCTCTTAAGAATAATTCTACTGCATAAGGATTAGCCGCGACTTGAGGTAACATCATTTTTAAAGCCACATTTTCCCCCGTAATTTTATTATGGGCTAAAAATACCTCACTAAAGCCTCCCTCTCCTAGCTTTTTAATGATTTCATAGTCTTTAAAATTACTAAGGTTTTCTTCTCCTGTTTGTGCGCGTTTGAGGAGGTTTTTGAGTAAGTTTAGAAAATTATTTTTAGGTTGATTAGGTATTTCTTCAACCTTTAATGTTGGGGCAACTTCCCGCTTAGTTTCAATGGCAACTTGAAAGATAGTTTGACTTAGTTTAAGTTCATCCCCTGACTTTAAATCATATTCAGGAAAGGTAATTTTTGCCCCTTCTTCTGGAGTTTGAGTTGCTTCTCTTTGTCCAATTTTTTTATCGTTAACATAAGTACCATTTTTACTACCAAAATCTCTAACCCGAATCTCAGGGGGATTAATATCTAATAGACAATGATAACGAGAAATTGTGTTATGATCTAGGTCATCAGAAAGTCTGGGGTAACAGTCAGGATGACGACCCATAATACAGGTGTTTCTCTCAATAAATTCAAATTTTTGTCCTTTAAGTTTTCCTGCAATAATTGTTAGAATGACTTTATCCATTTTGGCTTAACCAAATATCAGAATTGTTAGAGATTTACCAATTTATTTTATAAAATACAACGTTTCTTGGACTCATGAGGCACACCTTAATTTATTCCCTGTTCCCTTTTTTGTTTACCACCTCATGATATGATCAACCCTTGGAATTAAACTGCGTCCCCCAAGAGAGCTACTATGCCCCAAGCCGTCGGTGTCATTCAAACCATAGGATTTCCTGCCGTTTTAGCCGCTGCTGATGCTATGGTTAAAGGTGGGAGAGTCACCATTGTCTATTTTGATAAAGCGGAACGGGGGGAATTTTTAGTCGCTATTCGTGGCCCCGTTTCCGAAGTAAAAAGATCGATGGAAGCAGGGAAAGAAGCCGCTGCACAATCCTATGGTGGTGAAGTCGTTAGTCATTATATTGTTCCTAACCCCCCGGAAAATCTCCTCGCTGTTTTACCCGTAGATTACAGTGAAGAAGTCGAACAATTCCGCGTTTGACCAGGATGCGTCACCATTTCGTCATAGAATTAAATTTATTGTTAATTACGCAATCATCTAGAATATAGGAGATACATTTATGCCATCCCAACCTGCTGTTGGATCGATTGAATCAAAAGGCTTTCCAGGTATTTTAGCTGCGGCTGATGCGATGGTCAAGGCGGCCCGGATCACAATTGTGGGTTATATTAGAGCCGGAAGTGCGCGGTTTACCCTCAATGTTCGCGGTGATGTGCAAGAGGTTAAAACGGCGATGGCAGCAGGAATTGAAGCCATTGAACGGACAGAAGGGGCAACCCTAGAAACTTGGGTCATTATTGCTCGTCCCCATGATAACGTTGTCGGTGTGTTACCGATTGATTATAGTGAAGCTGTAGAACCCTTCAGAGCATCTGCTGAGGGTATTGTCCTGCCCGGTTTGGGTTCTAACTCATAATTAATATTAATGGGACTGTTAGGATAGGTTAGAAACCTGTCCTAGATCGCCAAAGGTTTTTTGACAAGCGGCGGGAGATTTTAACACTTGTAGACAAAAATCGGCGATCGCCTCTAAACTTCCCCTCGGCGCAATAATACTATAATTCAGTCCACTGTTACGCACTAATTCTTCTCCAATAGAACCGATTAGAATAAAATCAGGGGTGTTAGCTTTCGCACCATAAGCTTTAATTGTCTTCAAATCTAAGCGAAATAAACCAGGAGAAAATCTCGGATTTAAACCCCCGTCATATTCAAACTTGCTTTGCATTAATTGCATTGAATAGACACAACTGGAATCAAATTTTCCCATCTCTGGGACAGTTTTGGCCCGAAAAACAGGGATGAGATCTTTAAAGGGAATGCGTACAATAGTGGGACAATTATAAAAGGTATCAAAGGAATAACAATAACCCACCCCATCCCATTTTCCCTCACAACGGGTAATAAATTTATAACGCTTCCCATCTCCTTCTACTTGTAATTCTATCCCTTCATAATTCGATAAATCCAAAGGGGGTTGTAAATTACGGGTTCTCACAGAAGCAAACCCCCCATTATTAGCTGTAGAAACATTACCAAAAAAGACGGCCCGATTTTGTTCTAAACGGATATTACTCTCACTAACACCTCCCATGACAACATCATCAATGGCCCCCCAAGTATTTTTTAAGTCTTCATTCGGGTTAGTAAAATCAAATAATAATTTTTCACCAGATCTGAGATATTTTTTCACGACTGGGAGCAAATTTTTCATTCCTCCATCTTCTGGGAAATTATCAGTATTTTTCCCACAATAAATCACTGCTGAAACATTTTCCAACAGCTTCGGGGTGAGGGTTTCGGGACAGTTAATATCCCCTTGAATGAGATCGACTCCTGGGGCCAAGGAAATTTTGGCAGTTTCTTGATCTCTTACTAAAGCACGAACCCGATAATTATTACCCAACAAACGACGTACAACCGTTTGTCCTACTTTTTCTGTGGCCCCAACAATTAAAATCAAGCTCATGGTGTTATTCTCTAGGTTAGGTGAAGTGCGATCGCCGGGATTAAACAGTTTTTGCAGATCGCTGAAGAAGGGAATGAGATCAAAATAGTTTATTGTGGCGAAAAAACGCCCTAAGTCCCAGGTTTCACGTTTATTATTACTCATACTATTATCCTTGCTCTTTCAATAATATTATTACTGTAACTGTAACGAAACGACATAACTTCGGCAGACTTTCTCTAATCTTAAGAGAAATATAAGCTAAAATTAAGGACTGATAGAAAAAAGACTCGAAATTCTCTCAACAAGCTAATGTGTCCATTTTCTTTTGATCCATCCAGACAAGTCAAGGAAAACATTTCACCAGAGCAAGATCATGAAGTTCATCAAGTCAACTCTGCTGCTGAACAATTACCCATGGTTTTTTATCAAATTACTTGGCAGTTTCCCCAAGAAATTAGGGTTAATTTTATTAGCTTTCATGCTGCAATAATTCTAGGTATTTCTTCTCAAGAAATTATAGCGAATCCCCAAAAATTAATCAGGGGAATTTATCCTGAAGACTATCAGCAACTTAAACAAAAATTAACCTCATTTTCTGACTCTCCTGGGACGGATAATTTTCAATTTCGTTTTCTCACCCCAACTCACTCACTCAAATATTTATCTACCCAGTTTTACCCCTCAGTCATTAATGAAGAAAGCATTGTTTTTGAAGGAACGTTAAAAGAGAGCAACTCCTTAGATAAATTGACAATTACAAAAGAAAAAAACATTCAAAATATACAAACAAATATCTTAGATAGTTTGCCTAATTTTATTTATATTTATGATTTGACACAACAAACTTATGTTTATGTCAATCAAGGATTAACTAGGGTTTTAGGAAAGTCTAACAATGTACAATATTCTTCCTGTCAATGGGAGCAATTAATCCATCCTGATGATCGTCATCGTCTTCGCAGTTGCTATCAACAATGTTGTCGTTTATCTCCTCAGGATTTAATAACCTTACAATATCGAATTCAGGATAATCAAGGACAATGGAAATGGTTAAATAATACCCTAAAAGTCTTTATTTGTAGAGATGACAATGTTCCTATCCAAATTCTGGGAACGGCCTATGATGTCACCCCTTATAAACAAATGAAAAGTATCTTAAGAAAGCAAAAAGGAGGAGAAAAATTAATTAATGCCATTAGTAGACGCATTCATAAATCGGTAAAATTAGATAAGATTTTAACGGTTTCTATGGCAGAAATGCGAAAATTCTTACAAGTAGATCGGGTTTTTATTTATCGGTTTAAACCCGATTGGAGTGGGATAGTTGCCTTTGAATCCGTAGCCGAACCTTGGCGATCACTGTTAGGCAGTATTTTAGTGGATCAGGAATTTATTGAACATTATCTCTTAACTTATCAACAGGGCAGAATTCAAGCAACTGATAATATTTATGAAGATGGTTTAAGTCAATGTCATATTGAGTGGTTAGCTCAATTACAAGTACAAGCCAATTTAGTGATACCGATTTTACAAGGGGAAGAATTATGGGGATTACTGGTGGCGCAAAATTGTCGGAGTCCCAGGTTTTGGCAAGAATGGGAAATTGAATGTCTTAAGCAACTTTCTATTCATATTGGCATTGCCTTAGAACAAGAACAACTCTATCGACAATTACAATTATCTCATCAAGAATTACAGAAATTAGTGTTTATTGATGGCTTAACTGGAGTGGCGAACCGTCGTCATTTTGATGAGCGTTTTCAGCAAGAATGGAAACGCATGGCCCGCATTCAACAACCCCTCTGTCTGATTTTCTGTGATGTGGATTTTTTTAAACAATATAATGATAGTTATGGCCATCCTGCCGGAGATAACTGCTTACAACAAATTGCCCAATTAATGCAGCAAAGTCTAAAGCGTTCCTCAGATTTAGTGGCCCGCTACGGTGGCGAAGAATTTGCGATTATTTTGCCTAATACAGATATTATTGGCGGTGTTCATATTGCCGGGGAAATTCGTTCTCGACTAAGATCTTTGAAATTAGAACATCGAGGATCGTTAATCGGACAACAAGTGACTCTGAGCTTTGGTATTGCCTGTTGTAGCCCCATTTCTGGCACGACCAATCATACCTTGCTCAAACAAGCAGATCAAGCTCTTTATCAGGCAAAACAAGAAGGACGCGATCGCATGGTGATCGCCTCCTCATGAGAAACAAACATTTAACTAATTTATGCTGATTGCGCTAAGGCATTCAAACTTACTCGACGAAGGGTTTGTATCAGTTCATCTCTTCCCTGAAATCCTTCTATTCGATGAATGATGTGTCCTTGGTTAAAAAGAATCAGAGTGGGAAGATTTTTTAGCTGATAAGTATTGGCTAGTTTAAAATTCTCATCAGCATTCACACTTACCACCTGTAACTGGCCCTCCCATTCTGTCTGGACTTTCGAGAGTAAAGGGTTAATTAACAAGCATAACCCACACCAAGGGGCCCAAAAGTGGACAAGGACAGGGTTAGGGGATTCTAAAACAGTTTGGGAAAAGGTTTGATTATTAACTGATAACATGAGCAATCAGGCTGAGTTTATCTACTTTTTGTAAAAGACTTTGGATTATGCTACATCCATTTGGGATCGTCTGACAAAAAGAATTTGACCACTGGGATCAAATTTTTCTAGTCATGATAATCACTTTTTTAAAATTTTGGCAAGAAACTAAAGTAATCACCAAGACACTCTAGCTGTCATTTGCATCAACCAAGGATGACCCCACCACAGTAAAGCGATAAATCCCATAATACCTAAGTAGGAGGGACGGATAAATTCTTGCCAGTCGAGGGTTTGACGACCCTGTAAGATGGCTAAAAAGGGAATTATAGAAGTTCGTTCCTTAACCTTGAGAAATGCGTCTCCATAGCGTTTTTTGAGGCGATAATCACCATGCCACACCGCAAAGAGATGATGAGCAATTAAACCTAAAGAAGTGACTAGAGTAAAGGTGGTTCCAAGCCAAAGGGTATGGGCAATACACCAGATCACTTGTCCCACCATTTGCGGATGACGACAAATCCGCAAAATTCCTGTTTCGTAGAGATGGACTTGAGGTTTGGCAATGGCCGCAATTTCTAAAAGATTAAAAGTAGCAGGATAGAGGAAAAAGAAAGAAACCGCCGAAAGTCCCCAGACAAGGGGTTTTATCCCCGGAACCCCTTGCACTTGCCATAAACTGAGGCCATCGTAACGATGATTAAAAAAATAAATAATTAAACACACTGCGAGGGGAATACTTACCAAGGCAAAAACCACCCGATAGAGTCTCGCCCCGATTTTACTTTCTCCCCAAAAACGGAGGGCCGCCAGTCCACTGTGGGCGATCGCAAACCCTAATAATAGCCCTAACATAATCCCATGACTAGGGGTTAGCCAGGTAGATATTCCCATGATGTTGATGTTTCCTCTAAAATGAAGTGCAGTGTTTTTCTGCATTTACCATCCTAGAGTAAATTGATCCCCTGTTGTGCTAATGTCATCTTCAGTAGGGATCGCTGTCCCGTTAAGATTATTCCCCATCATCCCTTATTCTTGTCCTGTTATAGCGTTTCTCAGATGGATGAGGTACAGTGCATTAGTTTCAAAGCCTTATTTCACAAGGGTTTTACTTATGACTGCTGCTATAGGGTTGCCTTCTTATTAACTCCTTACATACTTTTTTGATTGACCTATGTCAGATATTCCTTTTACTTTAGATCAATTGCGTATCCTCAAAGCGATCGCTGCTGAGGGGAGTTTTAAGCGGGCCGCCGATACTTTATATGTGTCGCAACCTGCGGTAAGTCTCCAAGTTCAAAATTTAGAAAAACAGCTAAATGTACCATTATTTGATCGGGGGGGACGTAAGGCACAATTAACGGAAGCTGGACACTTATTGTTGTCTTATGGGGAAAAAATTATTACTCTGTGTCAAGAAACTTGTCGGGCCCTGGAAGATTTACAAAATCTGCAAGGGGGAACTTTAATTGTTGGGGCCTCTCAAACCACAGGCACTTATTTATTACCCCGCATGATTGGTTTATTTCGACACAAATATCCTGATGTGGCGGTTCAATTACAGGTTCATTCTACCAGACGTACCTCTTGGGGAGTGGCCAATGGACAGGTTGATTTAGCAATTATTGGGGGAGAAGTTCCCGCAGAATTACAAGACATCTTAAGAATTATTCCCTATGCTGAGGATGAATTGGCTTTAATTTTACCGATAGATCATCCTTTAGCCAAAGCTTCGACAATTCAAAAAGATGATTTATATCGCCTCAATTTTATTAGTCTAGATTCTCAATCAACTATTCGTAAGGTGATTGATAAGGTTTTAACTCGCTGTGAAATTGATACAAAACGGCTCAAAATTGAGATGGAACTTAATTCAATTGAAGCGATTAAAAATGCGGTTCAAGCTGGTTTAGGGGCGGCGTTTGTTTCGATTACAGCCATTGAAAAAGAGTTACAACTGGGAGGAATTTATGTGGCTAGTATTAAAGAAATAGAGGTCAGAAGAACTTTATCGGTAATTATTAATCCGAATCGTTATCGCTCTAAAGCTGCTGAAGCTTTTATTCAAGAGATTTTACCGGAGTTTTCAACCTACCCTGAATTATTAACCTTAGAACATTTTTCAACGGCGGCTAATGAGTTGGGTGAGGTTGTTAGTAGTATGGCTAAAACTTAATGATTTTCTTTTAGCCATATTTTCCGGGTAACTTTTCACAACTTTTCAATGATTGGTTCTTGATTTTCTTGGATCCAAACTAGGTTTTTGATACCATTTTGTTGAGCATAATCTCGAATTTCTTGGGATGATCTTTCCCCTAAATCAATAGCCACTCGTTGTTTTTCTTGCGCTTTGCGTAGTCCTTGAGCATAATTTAAGGTTGCTGCTTGATCTTGAGGGTTTTTAGCAATGACCAACCAATCAATTAAGGGCGGGGTTTGGGGTAAAATAGAGGTGGGTAATAGACAGGCATATAACTCTTCTAAATTCAGAGAAAATCCAATCCCTGGCGCAGATTTTTGTTGAGGATGATAAACCCCTAATAATTGATCGTAACGTCCCCCTTGCCCTAAAATTCGCAGTTGATTGTCTGTTTGTCCAATGGCTTTAAAAACAATGCCTGTATAATAATCAAAGGTTTGAATTAAACTTAAATCTAAGGTCAAAGATAAAGAACTAGAACAACTTTCATTAACCAATTCCATCAAAGATTTTAGATTATTAAGACTCTCTTTCCCCTCCTCATCTAAGGCTAAATCAACAACCTTTGATAACACTTCTTGGGGCTTTCCTCGTAAATTAAATAACAGTTTAGCCCGTTGTTGTAATTCTGAGTCAGGATAATCTAAATTTTCTAAGGTAACATAGTCTAATTGGGCAAGACAATGACGTACCTGTTGTCTGAGAGGAAGGGGAAACGGAGAAAGCAGCGATCGCGTTAATCCCGCTTCTCCCAGAATAATTTGCCCCTGGGGAATTTGTAACTGGCCAAGACAGTCAGCGACTAAAAGAAGAATTTCGGCATCTGCTAAAACCCCTCCCGCAAAGAGCAATTCTACACCAGCTTGATAAAATTCTAACTGTCGTCCATGATGTCCCGTCGGTGGGTGGCGAAATACATTGGCCCGATAACAAAGCCGTTGAGGATAGCTAGTCTCCGTCATACGAGTAACGGCGGCCCGAGCAATGGAGGCGGTTAATTCAGGCCGCAGTCCCAATTGTCCACTGGCGTTATTCTGGAGTTGAATAACGGTAGAATGTTCAATCGCCCCTCCGGCCATTAAGGTGTCTAACCACTCAATGGTAGAGGTGACGATGCGTTGATAGCCCCATTGTCCAAAAACGGCTTGTAACCTATCATTAATCCAAGCTTTTTGGACGACTTCTAAAGGCAGTAAATCTCTAGCTCCTGCGGGCGGTTGATGAATCATAAAGTTAATAATAATTACCCCTCATCTATCTTAAATGCAAAGTGTTGATTAACATTCATTTAAGTTGTAGGGTGGGCAATGCCCACCGATTAATCATACCCCAAGGAAATACTGCCTGGCGGTAAGTGAATTTCTGTTTTTGCCCCTGGTGCTTTTAAAGAGACTTTTAATTCCCCAAGAGGAGTCACCCCTGTAATAATGCCTCTTGCCCCTTCAATCGTCACTGTACGCCCCAAACTCTCTAACATGGTTAAATAATCCTTCAGTAACCACTCAATTCCCTGAGAACAATAATATTGATAACCCTCAAACACGCCTTGAATCGTCAGGGCAGCTAAGGCTTCTAAAGATGAAATAGTAGAATTGTTTTGGGTTTTAAAGAAGGATTGTAAATTAATTCCGGTTTCTGGTACGGGATTATCCCAATTAATACCAATGCCAATAATTCCTTGATAAATTATCCCTTGTTGAATCCGAGTTTCACTTTTAATGCCCCCTAATTTTCGTCCTTCCAGAATTAAATCATTGGGCCATTTTAACTTGAGGGGTAAATTATGCTTGTGTAAGGCCTTGGCAATGCCCCAAGCACTCAATAAGGTTAGATGAGGGGCGTTATGGGCGAGAAGATTGAAAGGAAGGGCCAGGGATAAATAAAGTCCTCCTGGGGGTGAATACCAAGAGCGGCCCCATTGCCCTCTGCCAGCAGTTTGTTGGGCGGCGATCGCCACCAAAGGCGGTTTTTTTCCTGCGTCGAGTAACTCCCACAATATTTGATTGGTGGAAGTAACTGTCTCAAAGACATGAATTACCAGAGAGTCTAAAGGCACAGGGGGCGAAAGATTGGTTGCAATTAGCTGTTGATTAAGCATCATCAGGCTTACAGATTTCCTTGCCAAGTACCAGAAGGAAGACGATTTTCAGGAAATATGTCCGATGGCATCAAGCGGAATTGAGTATCAACGGTTAGATCGAGAGCTTTTTCTATTTGTTCAACCATCTCCGTGGGATTTGTCCGATAGATGGTTCTCATAAACGTATCGACATCAGCAATTTGCGATTGGGGGAGAGAAGCAAAGAAAACGTCTACCTCTCCATCCCCCCAATTTGCCGTTCTCACGGGGGTAGCTGAGGGGACACTAGCTTGACGCAAGGGGGTAGCAAAACTCTCTAATGGCTTGCCAATTATTTGAATTGGCCCCCCAAACCGAGGTAGGGATGAATCAGTTACCCTGGGGCCAGAAATCCCAGGATTACTAGGGCCAGCCGTCCTGACAATTCTATTGACAGGGGCCACATTAGGGAGTGGGGGTAAAATGCCTGTACTGACGGGATTACTGAGTTCCTGGGCTGAAGTAGCCCCAAAATCATAAATCTCTTTGTAAACATCTGCTGCATCGACTTGGGGTAAAACGGGAACCTCTGGAATGGGTTCATCCCCTCTGGTCGCGTTTAAGTTGACTTCCCTCAAGGAAGACATAATCCAGTCAAAGGAGAGGGTAGATTGACCTGAAACGGTTTGAGCAATTAAGTTATAGTTGATATTGCTCTCGGACACATTCGGGGCGGGTTCTTGGGCAACCAGAAATTCATAATATAAATTATTACTGACAAAATTTTCAGGACTGACTATGGGCAAAGCGGCGTTTTTTTCCACAAAGTCGTTTTTAAACATCCGAAAGGTCGCTCCATTGGCTGTTTGACTTAACTCATGAGCAAAACCTAATATAACGACCATGGTTAACGCTGTTTTTACTGAGGGAAGAAAGTGTTGATTGATCATAAGGGGCTACTGTAAATACGGGTCAGTCCAAAGGCGAAAGGAGACTGGAATACATCTTGGTTACTTGATTTGACCAACAGCCTATGGCCAGGGAAAAAATATATTTCTTAAATCGCTTATTTTTATTATTAATTTTAAGGTAAATTTCAGTAATTTCTCCTAAAATTTAATTGTTCCTGAACAATTATGGCTATTTTGTTGGCGGCTCCAGCTTTTCCTCTGACTTGTAACAGACGGTCACGAATTTGATTAAGCTTAGCCGGATGCTCTAACCAATTTAACACTAATTGCCCTATTTTGTCAGCCTCTAATTCCCCTACTAATTCGGGGACAATTTCTTCCTTGGCCCAAATATTTGGCCAAGCAAATAATCGGCCTTGTTTGACGATTCTGGCATTAATTAATTTGGCTAAGTTACTACCAATAATGGGTAAGTTTGCTAAAACCCCAGGAATGCCATCCCAAGTCCTCATGGCATCTAATTGTTGTGTGGGTAATAAAACTATCATAGGAAGGCCTAAAGCCCCTAATTCAGCCGTATTTGCTCCCACAGTGGTCAAAGCGAGGCAACATTGCCGTAGATAATCATGGGCCGGAAATTGAGTAATTAAATCTATCTGTAAGCCTTTGGCTGTTTCTAAATAAGGATATTGATGGCTATCATCAGGGGGAATCATCAGTTTTGCACTGACCCCTCCCAGTTTCATCACAAAGGGATTTTGTTGGGGATCGGCAAAACGGGCCAGGGTTGAGAGATCAATGGTTGGAGCGACAGGAAGCAGAAAACGAGTCTGGGGTTTCTGTTCATAAATATGTTCTGCGATCGCCAAACATAAGGGGACACCCTGAGTCAATTTGCCAGATTTCGATCCGGGTAAAAGGCCAATAACGGGGGCTGTAGAGAGAGCTTGAAAATCTGAATTAGTCGGGGCCACATCGGCCATTAAATCGCCGACAATGGTTAATTTATCGTGATAGGGTTGAGGAATGGGACTTTTAACGGATTGATTCATGACCCCAAAATGATCGATCCAACGATACCAACGGGCTTCCCATTCGGCATAAATCACGGTGCGATAACCTAGGCGTTTCCCCAAAATCAGGGGATAAAATTGATCGCCCCCCAAAAATAAGACGACTCCTTGCTCTCGCCAGTCCCAATTATCGGCGGTTTTTCCCCATAATAGAAAAGGGAAAAAATTTTCGCTAGACTGTACCCGATCTACTTCAGGATAACGACGGGCGATCGCCGCTTCTTGGCCGGTGCCATGAGGACAAGGGGACAACATCACAGAAATTCTCACCAATGAGCGATCGTCACCCAAAAGTTCACGCAAGGATTTAACCACGGGACGAACCCAAGTCGTAATTTCCCCTGGGCCATTGGCAAGAATGAGAATATCAACGGGTTTCATCTATTTTAATTTTAATAAGGGGGAATATAAGGAAAATATAACTTAATTACCCCGGCTACTAGCACTAAAACTAAGCCCGCTACCATTGAAAGGTTAATATATTCTTGAGAGTCTAACCGTTTAGCGATCGCCTTGATTTCTGTTTCTAGGATTTTGATTTCTCCTGTGACTTCTGCTTCGAGGGTATCGACTCTTCCGGTTAACTTGGTTTGCACTTTATCTGCTTTCGTCGTTAATTCGGTTTCTAGCTTATCTACTTTTAAGGTTAACTCGGTTTCTAACCTCTCCATCTTCACGGTTAACTCGGTTTCGAGTCTCTCCATTTTTAGGGTTAACTCGGTTTCGAGTCTCTCCATTTTCCCCATTAACTCAGCTTCAAGTCTCACTTGAGAGACTTTAACCTCTGTCACCTCTTTTTGTAAGAGATCCAATTTCTGATTAATTTGCCCTAACATTTCTTCTAGGGAATAAGTCACTGTCATGGGGTTTTGACTCATAGGTTAAACTTTCATTAAAAGTTTAGATCATTTTAGAGTTTGCTTGTGTAGAGACGTTTCATGAAACGTCTCTAGGAATATCTAGGGATAAGTTAAACCGTTGCCATGACTTCAGCTTCTTTCCCTTGCATTACTTTCATCAGATCTAACATCCGACAAGAATAACCCCATTCATTGTCATACCAAGAAACAACTTTAAAGAAGTTAGAATTTAATTCTATACCTGCTTTGGCATCAAAAATACTTGAATGAGCATCCCCTTGAAAGTCCATGGAGACGACATCTTCGTCAGTGTAGCCTAAAATGCCCTTCATTTCTGCTGCGGCGGCGGCTTTCATCACGTCACAAATTTCTTGATAACTGGTTGCTTTGGTGGTTTTAAAGGTCAGATCAACCACGGAAACATCAGGAGTAGGAACCCGTAAAGCCATTCCGGTCAATTTTCCTTTTAATTCAGGAATCACTAAGGTAACGGCTTTTGCTGCCCCTGTAGAGGCGGGAATGATGTTTTGGGCTGCACCCCGTCCCCCACGAAAATCTTTCTTACTAGGCCCATCTACGGTGGGCTGAGTGGCTGTCATGGCGTGTACTGTGGTCATTAACCCTTCTGCTAGGCCAAAGTTATCATGAATCACTTTAGCAATGGGAGCGAGACAGTTAGTCGTGCAACTGGCATTAGAGACAATGTGATCTTTAGCGGGGTCATAGTCATTATGATTTACTCCAACCACAAAAGTCCGAACCTTTTCAGGATCTTGGGTAGGGGCGGAAATAACGACTCGTTTGGCCCCGGCTTGGATGTGTTTGCTGGCGGTGTCATAGGTGGTAAATAACCCTGTGGACTCGACAACATAGTCCACACCCCGCTCTCCCCAAGGTAATTCTTCCGGGTTACGAATGGAAAAGCAAGGGATAAATTTTCCGTTGACCACAATACCATTTTCTTTGGCTTCTACTGTGCCATTAAAACGTCCGTGAGTGGAATCATATTTGAGCAAATAGGCGATATTTTCAGGGGCAACTACATCATTAATTCCCAAAAACTCAAAGTCAGGGTTATTAATACCTGCCCGAAATACTAATCTTCCAATGCGGCCAAAACCGTTAATACCAACTTTTACCGTTGCCATGAGAGAAACTCCTTACAATGAACAATTATGAATTTGAGGGGAAAGAAAAAATGGCTTTTGTTTATACCATACTGTATCTTCGATCACCAATGCTATTGGGGGAAGATTAATTATTTACATCCTAGGATTGTTTCTCAAAATTCTCTCAATATCAACAAAGTTTTTAGATTGTTTAACTTATATTTTACTCTCAAAATTCTTTCAATTATACAACAAAATAATAACCCGAAAATTAAAATAATATTAATTTTTTCAGACCTTGGTAATTGAAAGGATTATAATAGGTTTAATAATCTTTAATTTTAATCTATTATGTCTTTAATATTATTACCACAATTAGCTAATTGGCAAGCCTCCCTTGACGACAGGGAAGAAAGATTAATTCTCACGGGAATTACTTGGGAACAGTATGACAAATTATTGCAAGCATTTGGGGATAGTGCAACTTATCGAATTATCTATCTGGAAGGAATTTTAGAAATTATGTCTCCGAGTCGCCGTCATGAAATTAGTAAAAAAAATATTGGAAGACTACTTGATCTTTATTTAGAAGAAGCTGAAATTGATTTTTGGGGACTGGGTTCTACAACTTTTCGCGTGGAAGAAGGAGAAGCAGGAAAAGAACCTGATGAATGTTATTGTTTTGAAACAGAAAAAGAATTTCCTGATCTAGCCATTGAAGTTATTGTTACCAGTGGTAGTATTAAGATTCTCGAAGTTTATCAACGGTTAGGGGTTAAGGAAGTTTGGTTGTGGAAAAATGAGCAATTAAACATTTATTCCCTTGAAAATAATCAATATTCTCTGCAAGAAAAAAGTAAGCTGTTACCTGAGCTTGATCTTAACTTACTTTGTGAATTTATTAACCACCCTAACCCTCGTTTAGCCATGAAAGAATTTAGACAACAATTACAGGCAAAAGATAGGTAAACAAGAATAATAATTCTTATAGGGGTTTAACCTTGTTAAACCCTCAGACATTAGCAATTTCTCAAGATTATGTCAATTAGATTTAACTAAACGCTTGCGTAAAGATTCAATGCGATTTTTAGCGGTTTTATTGTCCGGTTCATATTTCAAGCTTTCTTCATAAGTTTCGATCGCTTGAGGAATCATTTGTTTACGTTCATAAGCATTGGCTAAATTATTGAGAGCAATCACATAATCAGGATAGAGTTTAATGGCATCTTTATAGTGCCGAATTGCCACATCTAATTGCTCTTGAGAAAAATAAGCAAACCCTAGAGCATTACACATTAAAGCTTTGTTTTCAGGCTCAATTTTTCCCCCGGTTTTGAAGCCTTTTTGTAACAATCCAACGGCCTGTACATACATTTTTTTATCAAGATATAAACTGCCTAATTCATAATAATCTTTTGCCGTGCCTTTCTCCTTTTGTAACTTCTTCTGAAGTTTATAAAAACGATTTTCAATGCGACGAGTTTTAATAATTTGGAAAAGGAGAAAAATTCCTAATCCTCCGAGAAAAATGACAATACCGGATAAATAAATAATAGGAAGGGTTTCATTCATAGTGGTTAACATCTCAAGTTGTGATTTCTAAGAATTTGTTGTGCATTTAAACTGGGTATTGATCAAATTCAATAAAAAAGATGTATCCCAGTTCCCTTTTGCCTTTTGCCTTGCTAATAGGCATTTTAAATGCCTATTAGCTTACCAGGGCAGTCCCCAATATTCTGCGCGTTCTGCCAGCCATCCAGAGCGTTTCCAGCGAGTAATGGCTTGATTAACGCGACCCCGTAGACTAGCATACTGCAAACCCTTGGGCATCACCACCCCTAATCCTTCTCCTGATAGACGCAGGGGTAATTGATAATATTGGGGATATTCCTGGCCCCATCCCGCTAAAATACTATTATCCGCAGCAAAAGCATCAACTTTTCTGGTTTCTAACAAAGTCAAGGCTTCTTGATAAGAATTAACCCCAATGAGTTGCGCTTGGGGAAGTTCACTCCTAATAATAGCAATGGTACTAGAGACATTAAGAACAGCAATTTTAGCACGAGATAAATGGGATAAGGAACGAATTTGATAATTATTGGTAATAATTCCGGTGCCATCAAGATAATAATAGGGGCTAAAATTAACTAAGCGAGCGCGAGAATCATTAATTGTTATTCTGGCGATCGCTAAATCCACCTCACCATCAATCACTTTTTGTAATCTTTCTTGGTTGCTCACGGGTTGTAAAATAATTGCTTGAGGATCGCCTAATATTTCTTGAGCTAATTGTCGAGCGAGATCTATTTCTAATCCTTGTAACTTGTTATTTTCATCAACAAATCCCAAGGGACGAACATTATCTTTAACGGCGACAATTAATTTACCTCGCTTCTGAATTTCCTCTAAATTAGCAGCGATAACTGTTGAGTTTTTTACCCCTAGGAGTAAGCTAATTATTAGCAGCGAGAGAAATTTTCTCATTGATTGTGCATAATAGCGACTTGATTACGACCTTTTTCTTTGGCCTCATAAAGAGCTAAATCAGCCCGTTTAAGGACATCATCAATTCTAATATCATTGTGACTAAAAGTAGACACCCCAATACTCACTGTAATTTTAACGGTTTTATCCTGAATTTGCAAACCTTGCTGAGAAACCGCATGACAAACTCGCTTAGCGGCTAATGTTGCTCCTTCTAGGGGGGTTTCTGGTAGAATCACCACAAATTCTTCCCCACCGAGTCTGCCTAAGTGTCCCAATTTTTCTGAGGGTTCCTGTTGCGTTTCTAGCCTACCTAAATGATCGACTTTACGCAAACATTGTAAGGTAGTATTGACTACCATTTTCAGGGCTTCATCCCCAATATCATGACCATAAGTATCATTGATTATTTTAAAATAATCAATGTCAATCATTAGTAAAGAAAAATGAGCATTATACCTTTGACTACGTTCAAATTCCTGTTGTCCAATGTTAAAAATAGTCCGACGGTTAGCAATGCCTGTTAACTCATCGGTAGAGGCGATTATTTTCATTTCTTCATAGGCTTTTTTTAATTCATCTTTGGTGCGTTTTAATTCTAAATGTATTTTAACCCTTGCTAAAAGTTCCGGGGACTTAAAGGGTTTTATTACATAATCTACCGCCCCAGATTCAAAGGCTTGTAACAGATGATTATCTTCATTGCTCGCTGTCAGGAAAATAATCGGAATATCTTGGGTTATTTCATCGCTTTTAAGGATTTTACACACTTCTAATCCGTTCATTTCTGGCATCATTAAATCTAATAAAATTAAATCCGGCTTAGCTATTTTTACTCGTTCTAAAGCTTGAGTACCCGTCAAAGCAAAGGTAGTTCCATAACCAAATTTATCGAGAATTTCGATTAATAATTGTAAATTTTTACGCAGATCATCAACCGCCAGGATTAAAAAGTCTTCAGGTTGAAAAGGCTTAAGATGTTTCATGATTTTTGATAGGAGGTAAGGGAAACAATAGATAATCAAACAGCAGGTAAGTTCATTGATTTAAGTGAAGTTAATTAAAGCGATCGCCACATTTGAGGGAAGCTTTCTACAGTATTAGATAAATTCTCGCCATCAAATTCAAGAATTTGCATTTCGAGACGGGTAGCATAGTCTATGAGAGAGAGACATTGATACTCCTCTCCCCATTGTCGCAAACGTTGAGCAAATTGACGTAAATCTTTCATAATCATAGTCTGATGGAGTTTATTCCAAATAGTTTCTTCTTCTTGACGTAGCTTTTCTAATAATTCCGGGGGTGCGGGTTTATTTTTTAATCGTAAAGGTTCCGATTTCTCTACTAATAAAGTGGTCATTGGTTGATCGGGATCAGGGGGTAAAATTTTCTCCATAGCAGATAATAATTGAGCGCGACTAATGGGTTTAGATAAAAAATCTTGACATAAAGTCTCTAACATTTCTTGTTCTTTTTTTTCAGAAGAAGCCGTTAAAATCATAATAGGAATAGCTTGAGTAGTGGGATCATCTTTGAGAATTTTAGTCGCTTCATATCCATCCATATTAGGCATTCGTAAGTCCATTAAAATCAAATCAGGATGATATTGACGGGCTTTCTCAAGAGCTTCTTGTCCATCATTTGCCAGTAAAATTGTATGATGGGTTTCTTGGAAATACCCGATAATTAAGTCTCGGTTAGAAGCTACATCATCAACGGCTAAAATTATCGCGGGTAATAATTGATTAAAATTGACATTGACTTGCTCTTTAACCGGACAAATATCTCTTATTTCTCCTAGGGAAACTTGAGGAAAAATCAGGGTAAATATACTACCTTTTCCTAATTCACTTTTTAATTCAATTCTTCCTCCTAAAATTTTGGTTAAGCGTCTGGTAATAGTTAATCCTAGCCCCGTCCCTCCGTATTTTCTGGTACTTTGTCCTTCGCTTTGGGTAAAGACATCAAACACCAGTTCTTGTTGTTCTGAAGCGATGCCAATTCCGGTATCTTCTATGGCAATTTTTAACAAAAAATAATTAGGATTAGTGGTTTGATCGCTGCCTAATGATTCGCCTGTTACCTCAATTTTAACATAACCTTTTTCAGTAAATTTCAAAGCATTGCCAACCACATTACAAAGAATTTGTCGCAGTCTCACTTCATCAAAAATAATAACATCAGGAACCTGACTATCAATACTGACATAAAAATTCAAGTTTTTCTGGGCAGCAGTCTCTGAAAAAATTTGCTGTATTTCTGTAATTAATCCTCGTAAATCAATGGGTTCGTTATTAATTTTTAATTTTCCAGCTTCAATTTTAGAAAGATCAAGGATATCATTAATTAAGGCGAGTAAAACTTTGCCACTTGAGGCAATAGAATCAAGATAAGAACGAGGGCGTGGCTCAGTAATTATCCCCATAAGTAGGTCGCAAAAGCCGAGAATTGCGTTCATAGGAGTGCGAATTTCATGACTCATATTCGCTAAAAATTCACTCTTGGCTTGATTAGCAATTTCTGCAGTTTCCTTGGCTGCTTTTAGTTCTTCTTCTGCTTGTTTTTTCTCAGTAATATTGGTAATTGTTCCCACTAAACGGTAAGGCATTCCCTGTTGATCTCGTAGACATTTTCCCTTGGCTTCTATCCAAAGATACTGACCATCTTTATGGCGAAGACGATGAATGTTTTCATACACTTCTGTTTGTCCTTCTAAATGATTGCTAATATTTTGATAAGTACGATCAAGATCATCAGGATGTACCTGATCTGACCAAGTAGATAAAAGATGGGCTAAGGGTTGATTTTCATGGCCTAAAATTTTCATCCAAACCGGAGAATAATAAACAGTATTATTACGCAAATCCCAATCCCAAATGCCATCATTTGTGCCAGAAACTGCTAAATCATAGCGTCTTTCATTTTCTCTCAATTCTTCTTCAATTAGTTGTTTTTCAACGATTTTTAAGGCAAGATTTTCATTGAGTTTCTGCAATTCTTTTGTCCTTTCTTCAACCTTTATTTCTAAGGTTTCTTTGGCGGCTTTAATCTCATAAAACTGTTGTCTTAAAACTTTAGTTATTACTTGAAAATTATCAGCAATAAGCGTTAATTCAGATATTCTTGTCTTAATATAATTCTCATCTTGTATTTCAAGAAAATCATCATCTTCTGACTGAATTAAAATCTTTTTAGGTAAATTACTGGTTGTTTGAGCCAAGGTTAAAAGTGGCGATGTTAAGGCGCGACTAATGCCATAAGCAAGGGATAATCCTATTAATGAAACAATTAGCATAATCGCCAAATTTTTGATATAAAGAGCTTGTAATTGAAGCACATAGGGTTGGCTAGGCACCCGAATAATTAACTTCCAAGGAAGATTATTCTTTAAATCAATTTCTTTAATATAATAGGACTCTTGCCAACGACTCATCAGGGGTTTTCCTGGCTTAATGGGTAGCCATTGCATCAGATCATTTTGAATTTTATGAATCTCCCCTCCTGCTTGCCAATTAAAAATTTCTCCGGTTTTAAAATTGTCTGGACTATTAGTAATTATTGCATTATTTTGATCAACTAAAATAGTTTCAATGACAATTTTTTCTAGCTTGATTTCGATTGATTTTTGTAATTCTTTTAAGGTTAAATGACCATGAATAATTCCGCTAAAACGGTTTTGCTCAGCTTCAATTATTGGCACTTGAATCGTCAAATCATGTAAATCAGAATACTGATTTTTGTGGAGTTCATATAGCCATGGTTTCTGTTGCTTTTTTATTTGATTCCATTGCCCTTGATCAAGAATATTTAAACTGAATAAAGAACGACCAATTTTTTCACGATTAGGATAAGCATTGGTGATAATTCCCTGCTCATTCGTCTGATAAATTTCGTCAAGCTCAGAGAAAGAATTTTGAATTAAAGCTAGGTTATTTTGATTGGCAGAAGTAGAGGCATATTGAGCTAAAGATTGCAAAGCATTGAGATTAGATTGATACCATCTTTCCACATTATTAGTGATTGGATTAATGACAGTTTGTATTTCTATATTAATCTCAGATTCAATGGATTTAAGAATTTGATTGCCTTGGATAACTGTTATAATTAAGCTAGGAAATAGAATAAATGCTAATAAGAGATCAAATATAGTTTGTTGAAACGATAATTGACGAATCAACTTACGTTTACCAATAATTCTGTCAAGAGGAATGTAAGTAATCATTAATTGAGCAACAAGTGCATTAACAATTCCATTAAGTCCTTGTTTCAAAAGAATTACCCAGGTTGCTGATACTGTAGTGGGCAAAAGCAACCCATAAAATAACCCAACCAAGGGCATTCCAATTCCTACCCAAAAAATGCCATCTAGTAAGACAAAATTGTTATAGCGACGGGATAAAAGGGCGATAAATAAAGCTTCTAAAATGATTACCACCATCGCATAAGGATGACCCCAGAGATAAAAAGTAACGCCACCACTAATCAGAGCCGCGAGGGTTCCCCCAAAAATGCCGTAATAATAAATAACAATTAAAACCGCGATACTACCAAAAATAAACTTTATGTCAAAAAACAAAGAAAAACTGTAATAATTTCCCAAAAATGCGGCTGCCAGTAAACAAGCAAAACTAAGATAATATCTAAGATTCCCCATCAATTAATAGCATCTCCCGAAGATGCTTGCGCTTCTTCTTCCATTATGGGGAATTTTGTCACTTAATGATGTGATTCGTGTAAATTATGTTGATGATCTTCTCCTGTCGGTTGAAGGTGATTTTGATGATTATGGGGTTCCGACTTAATTTCAACTGGCCCCACTTGCCATCTTCCTAAATTGACCAAGGACATGGTTTCTACCCCAAAGGCAGCAATTCCCATCGTTACAATACCCGTCGCTACGGTTCCCATGGCCACTGCTCCAAAGGAAACCACCCCCATTGGCACAACCCCAATGGCAAGAATGCCCATGGGTGCAATACCAATAGAAATAATCCCTGTGGGGGTGATGCCGATAGAAATGAGTTTTCTTTTCTGCTTGCTACAATCTCCGGTGGATTGAATCTCAATGAATTTCTGGGGTTCTAATTTTGACACCATGACTCGCTATTAGACAAGGTTTTTTAAGGTATTCATTGTACTAATAAGGGCAACACCCCGTCAAAAGACAGGCGGTCAAACTTACCAACGCCCCACCCCTATTGCCCCTTCGCGGAATCCAAAATGCAGCATTTAGTCAATAACATTGATGGCAGTACATCCCACCTGAGAAGTGGAACCATCGGGCATGATGGCACCGCATAGGTTAGCCTCATCCAAGTTAGAATCAACCAGCACCGCCCCCAGTAAGTTAGCATCACTTAAATCGACCTTTTGCATATCAATGTCTGTCAATTGTGCCGAGGCTAAATTAGCATTACTCAGATTAGCCCCAACTAAATAGGATGAATTGAGATTAGCTCCTTGTAAATCAACACCACTCAAATCGACCTTTTGCATATCCATTTCTGTCAATTGTGCTGAGGCTAAATTAGCATCACTTAGATTGGCCCCAACTAAATAGGATGAATTGAGATTAGCCCCTTGTAAGTTAGCATTACTTAAGTTGGCCCCTTCCATGTTAATTTCTGTTAGTTTGGCGGCGATTAAATCAGCATCACTGAGATTCGTATTAACCAAATAAGCAAAGTGTAAGTTGGCATTTTTTAAGTTGGCATCTTTTAGGTTTGCTGCTTCTAAATCAACGTCTTGTAGGTTAGCATTCTCTAAGTTTGCTCCCTCAAAATTGGCATAACTCAGATCAGCATGGAGGGCAGAAACTTCAGGAATAACAAACTCACCAATTAACCCTAAAACTGCCCCAGGATAAATCAAGGGAATGGGTGCTGTAGCTAGATTTAAAGCCATTTTTGCTGTGGTATTATTGGGATAATCTAGGGAGAAATCTGTGGCGGAAAGATTGGCCCCTTGAAGGTTGGCTTCTTTCAGTTTAATACCTCTTAAATAGGCTCCGGTTAAATCAGCATTTTGGAGATTGGCCCCTTCTAAATTAGCTCTTTCTCCATCATGAAGGGTTAAGTCTGCCCCTCGGAGATTGGCTCCTTCTAGGTTAGCCTTTTTCATCAAAACCCCTCTCATTTGCGCTCCTTCTAAGTTGGCATTTCTTAAAATAACCCCATCGAGATCCGCATTAACAAGATTTGCCCCTTTTAGGTTGGCATCACTCAAATTAACCCCATTTAATTGGGTATTAATTAAGTTGGCGTTTTCTAAGTTAACTCCTTCTAAATTTAGGTTTTGCAGATCGGCATCTTGTAAGTCACAACCGACACAAGCATGGGTATCTTTTAATTGCTGTAAATGAGCCGGATTTTCTGCTTTGGCCATTGGCACGACTAACAAAGAAGCCATGACAATAATTCCGATTCTGGTGATCGCTTTCATAATCTTTCCTTCTCTTAAACCTTTGATTTTTGATTAAATTTATGCTATACTTACCAAGTCGAACCTTTGAATCAAGGTCTTCCTCACAACCCCTGATTCCGTCAAATCCTCCATCTTCATTATGTCTTAATCGAGCAACAAATTTTGGGGAAAACTTAGGAAACTTAGTAATTTGAAATATTCCTTAAAGAAAAACTTAAGAAGTGACCGAGAATGAGGGTTCAAAAAGTATCATATTAAAAGATAAAAAGCGATTTTCTGGAGTTAATCCATGTCTTCTCTCTCCCCTGATTTTAATTTTACTGATGCGATTCCCCTCGATAAAATCCGCTATAATGAACAGGGATTAGTGCCAGCGATCGCCCAAGATTATTTGGATGGCACTGTCTTGATGATGGCCTGGATGAATCGAGAATCCCTCAAAAAAACCTTAGCAACGGGAGAAACTTGGTATTGGAGTCGTTCTCGTCAGGAATTATGGCATAAAGGGGCCACCTCTGGCCATATTCAAAAGGTCAAGGCAATTCGTTATGATTGTGATAGTGATGCCCTATTAATTACTATCGAACAATTGGGGGATATTGCTTGTCATACGGGGGAAAGAAGCTGTTTTCATCAATTAGAAGATTCCCAAAAAGTTGCGCCCCCTGCTGATGCTTTGTCAGGGGTTTATGAGGTGATTTGTGAGCGTCGAGATCATCCGGTTGAGGGATCGTACACCCGCACTTTATTAGCAGGGGGAGATAACAAAATCCTCAAAAAAATTGGGGAAGAATCTGCTGAGGTCGTCATGGCTTGTAAGGATGATGACAAAGACGCGATCGCCTCAGAAGTTGCTGATTTATTCTATCATACTTTAGTGGCTTTATCCTATCATCACGTTCCCCTAAAAGATGTCTATCGTAAGTTACAAGAAAGAAGACGATAGAAAGGAGTTTATCTTACTCTAGATTAGAAAGGTTTTGCAGAAAATTTTCAATGTCTTTTTCTAGATTTGTCAATAACTCCTCATGAGTTTTTTTAAATAAAGATTGACGTTGTTCTTCTAATTTTATGCGCTTTCTTTCTAAAGCTTCATTAAGTTTTGTTGTGGAAAAAGAGCTAGTCATAAAATCAAGATTAGGTAACAATTTCAAAGGTTAAATGCTCTTCTTTTAAGAAGTTGTAGGTAAAATGATCAACAACATTAGTATCACTTAATTCTAAGTTATAAAAATCAACTTCATCGTGATCAAAATATGGCCCTGCGTGCCAAGTCCCCACATTTAATTTAATAAAGCAATTTCCTGGAATTTTAAAGGCTTTTAATTGTGTCAAATCAGGATAATTTTGCTCACTAGGAGGTGCAACAGCCATAAACCATTCTTTCCCTTCTAATGCTCCTAAACATTGGGTACATTGACAATGACGAGTAATACGATCAAACTGTCTACCTCGTTTTTCTAAGTGCATAATATAGAAGCGAGGGATGCCATTTTTTAGGTTTAATTGGGCATCAGTTTCATCATATAGTTTACCATGTTGCGACGGGGTAATTAACTGACCATAGGCTTGAAAATTGTCAGAATTAATGGCGAGAGCAGGTAAAGGTTTAATGGTGGCTAACATAATGATTCACCTCTTGATTTATGGTTACTAATTCGTCTGTCTTCTCCTCTTTTTATTGGTTTTAATTTTCCTAAATTACTTGTTTATTGCTTAACAAATTCTCGAACTTTTGTCAAGTAAGTTTCTGGGGCTTCTAACATGGGGAAATGAGCCGTTTTTTCAATCTCTACATATTCAATTTTATCATTTAAACTGGCTGCCATACGTCCCATTGCTGCCGGAATAATGATATCTTTTTCCCCTGCTATTAACAAGGTTGGAACAGAGATTTCGGCGAATATTTGAGGCATAACTTCCACAGCTTTTAGACTAACGGATGTATAAATAGTTCCTAATGCTGCTTCATAATCAGCTAAAATAAAATCCTCTAAAAAAGCAATCCTTTCTTGTTTTTCAATGGGACGATGGAGAAATCTCGCCATAAATAAGCGATCAGCAAAGGGGAATTTTAGAAACCAATTATAACGAAATTTAACTACATAACCACCAAACTTGTGAAAGGCAGAAAAAGCCCTTTCATCATATTCAAAAATTCCGTTGCAAGTGAGAATTAATCTTGCTACTTTTTCGGGGTACATGGTAGCAAACAAAGCTCCGACAGATGCCCCCATTGAATGACTATGGAGATACATTTTATTGATTTTTAATGTTTCTAATAACTCTTTTAAATCTTCGGCATATTCTTCTAATTCATAGCTTAAATTTAATGGATTTTCTGGTAATTTAGAGCGTCCAAAACCTCGTAAATCATACAATAAACAATCATAATTATCACTTAAAAATGTGGCGGTACTGCGCCAATATCTAGCGGAACCTCCCCAACCATGAACAAACACCATGACAGGTTTTTGCAGGGTTCCTGGTTGTCGTATCCACTCATAATAGTGATCGACACCTCGAATATTTACGGTTCCCACTTCTTGGGTGGTTAATGGGGGTTTGGGTTGGGTAAGGGATGGATTCGTTTTCATGTTATTTATCCCTGGCAAGATATGGATTTATCTACTTTATTTTAACTCACATTGGTATGAATGAAGCAATGAGCCCTAAGTAAAGTTTAATTATTTAGATTAATTTAAGTTGATTGTTGTTTTAATCAATTAATTCATTTTAAAGTTTATTGTTGTCTAGACTAGCTAAAATTTCGATTAATTGATAGTTGACTATTTCTAAGAAGTTTTCATAATCTCCTATTTCATTATTCTCACCTTCTTCTAAGGAGTATTCTAAATTCTCCCCCTTTACTAAGGGGGGTTGGGGGGGTTCAAAATTATAATAAACTATCCCAAAAAGAGGGACGTAGGGGCGTATGGCATACGCCCCTACGTCCCTCTTTTTCCGCTTGTAGGGGCGCAATGCTTGCGCCCTCTAGCTTGCACTTAATATCTGAGAAGTTACAGGAATAAATTCAAACATGATGCTTATTAAAATAGTTATGTATTTAGCGAACCGTTTTAAACGGCCCCATCGTGTCTGATTATAGTAAAATCACAACGCACAACCCAATTTGTAGCAAAAAAACATAGAATAACGAAAGAAATCTTAAAATAATGGCTGTCCATGACTACTGTTACCATTTCCGTTCCCGCAACCACCGCAAACATCGGCCCAGGTTTTGACTGTCTTGGGGCAGCCCTAACCCTTTACAATCAATTCCAGTTTACCCTAGCACAAGAAAACAGCCCAGAGCTACAAATTACCGTCACCGGAAGCGAAGCACACCGCGTCAGTACGGATAAAAGTAACCTAATCTATCAAGCCTTTGCTCATTTGTACCACCATTTAGACAAAAAAGCCCCTAGAATCGCCATTAACATCCGTTTAGGTGTTCCCCTAGCCAGAGG
Organism: Crocosphaera sp. UHCC 0190; assembly: GCF_034932065.1. Classification (NCBI taxonomy): domain Bacteria; kingdom Bacillati; phylum Cyanobacteriota; class Cyanophyceae; order Chroococcales; family Aphanothecaceae; genus Crocosphaera; species Crocosphaera sp. UHCC 0190. The sequence goes on along the minus strand of NZ_JAYGHP010000002.1, from coordinate 339,371 downwards.
GTTAGGAAGCTCTGCTACGGCTATTGTCGGCGGGCTAATGGGGGCCAATGAATTAGCGGGAAACCCCCTCTCCTTGTCAGAAATCATGGAACTTGCGATCGCCATGGAAGGCCACCCCGATAATGTCGTACCCGCTTTACTGGGAAACTGTCAATTATCCGTCGGAGAGATGGGAAACTGGGAAATTTGTCAAATTCCTTGGCATAGCGATATTATCCCCGTGGTTGCTATCCCTAACTTTGAATTATCCACCGAAGAAGCAAGGGCCGTTTTACCCAAAACCTTACCCCGTGCTGATGCTATATTTAACATTGCTCACATCGGACTGCTAATTAGAGCCTTGGAAACAGGCAACGGAATTTGGTTAAATAAAGCCATGGCCGATAAAGTCCATCAACCCTATCGTAAAGGACTAATTGAAGGCTATGAATTTGTGCAAGAATCGGCACTGAAAGCAGGAGCCTATGGTATGGTCATTAGTGGAGCAGGGCCAACCCTTTTAGCCTTAACAAGTCCCCAGAATCTTCAAGCTGTTGAAAGTGCCATGAAAACAGCTTGGACGCAACGAGAAATTAATTGTGAAGTGCGATCGCTTACCATTGATACTCAAGGAGCAAAAGTTCAGTAATATCTAAAATTAATTCAGCGGCCAAAATGCTAACACAAAATTATCTAAAAAATCTTTATGAAATTGATGAATATCTTTGGCTAGAAGAAACCATTAAAATTCTTAAAGAACACCGTTTAAATGACTTAGATATAGAAAACCTCATTGAGGAGTTAGAAAGCTTGGGTAAAAGGGATAAAAGCAGAGTAAGTAGCTTTCTAGAACAGATTATTAGACATTTATTATTATTACAATATTGGGAACTGGAAAAGCAAAGAAATCAGAATCATTGGCGAGCAGAAATACAAAGTTTTCGGACTCAGTTAAGAAAATATTTGACAACTAATTTACAAAATCATCTAGCAGAAGAACTAGATAATATCTATGAAGATGCTTTGGGTTATGTTCAAGAAAAAACAGGCTTTTTTGTAGATTTTCCTGAAAAATGCCCTTATACATTAGAGCAATTATTGACTCAAAAATGGTTCCCTAGTGAAGATTAAGGATAATTCTAAATTAGGCGATCATCTTTCCGGTGAGTCTTCTTGAGGATAACATCATCAAGTCATTTAACCGTGTAGATATCGATAATCAGATAAAATAAAAAGTATTTCCTGAAAATCAGCTAAACATGATTACCATTGCATTACCCAAAGGCGCACTTTTATCAGATTCCATTGAACTCTTTCAAAAAATCGGCTTAGATTTTAGTGGATTTTTAGACTCAAAAAACCGTCAATTACAAATTACCGATCCCACCAATACCGCCAAAGCCTTATTAGTCAGAGCAACAGATGTACCTGTTTACGTCGAATATGGCCAGGCACAATTAGGCATCGTTGGCTATGACTTATTATTAGAAAAAACTCCCACAGTAGCCCATTTATCCGATCTAAAATTTGGCAGTTGTCGAATGTCAGTGGCCGTCCCTGCATCAAGTCCCTATCAACGGCCAGGAGAACTGCCCCCCAATGGAAAAGTAGCCTCAAAATTTGTCAACTGCGCTAAAGATTATTTTCGCCGCTTAGATATCCCCGTAGAAATCATACCCCTGTATGGTTCAGTAGAATTAGGCCCCATTACCGGAATGTCAGAAGCGATCGTCGATCTCGTTTCCACCGGACGCACCCTCAAAGAAAACGGTCTAGTCGAAATTGACACCCTATTTCAGAGTACCGCCCGTCTCATTGCCCATCCCCTCAGTTATCGATTAAATTTAGATAATCTTAATGATTGGAGTGAAAAAATTAGAGCAATCGTCTCTGAAACCCAAGCAATCAAGGGTTAAAATGAGAGAAGATCATCGTTCAGATCAATATTCAACCTTTCCCCAAAGGCGTAAAACCACAAACAATGATCAAACCAAGCACAACAGTAGTGAACGCTACAAAAATCAAACTTAAATAACAGTAAAAAAAAGCTGTGTTAAAATCAGCTTACACGGGCAAGCAGCAGGTGATGGATAAATAAAGATATGTTTGAACGCTTTACAGAGAAAGCTATCAAGGTAATAATGTTAGCTCAAGAGGAAGCTCGCCGCCTCGGCCATAACTTTGTCGGGACGGAACAAATTCTTCTAGGGCTAATTGGCGAGGGAACCGGAGTCGCGGCCAAAGTCCTCAAATCAATGGGGGTTAATCTTAAAGATGCTCGCATTGAAGTGGAAAAAATCATTGGTCGGGGATCAGGGTTCGTCGCCGTTGAAATTCCCTTTACCCCAAGAGCAAAACGAGTGCTGGAACTCTCCCTAGAAGAAGCCAGACAACTCGGTCATAACTACATCGGTACCGAACACCTTTTATTAGGACTAATTCGAGAAGGGGAAGGAGTCGCTGCTAGGGTATTAGAAAACCTAGGGGTAGACCTCTCCAAAGTTCGTACCCAGGTGATTCGTCAACTCGGCGAAACTGCTGAAGTGGCGGCCGGTGGTGGCCCATCAGGACGGACAAAAACACCCACTCTCGATGAATTTGGCTCTAATTTGACTCAATTAGCCGCCGAAGGACAACTTGATCCTGTGGTCGGACGACAAAAAGAAATCGAGCGGGTCATCCAAATTCTCGGCCGTCGTACCAAAAATAATCCCGTTCTGATCGGAGAACCAGGGGTCGGTAAAACAGCGATCGCAGAAGGGTTAGCCCAACGCATCGCTAATAAAGATATCCCTGATATTCTCGAAGATAAACGGGTCGTTACCCTCGATATTGGTTTATTAGTGGCCGGAACCAAATATCGGGGTGAATTTGAAGAACGACTGAAAAAAATTATGGACGAAATTCGTCAAGCGGGAAATGTTATTCTCGTTATTGATGAAGTCCATACCCTGATTGGGGCCGGGGCTGCCGAAGGGGCGATTGATGCCGCCAACATCCTCAAACCCGCCTTAGCACGGGGTGAATTGCAGTGTATCGGGGCTACCACCCTAGATGAATACCGCAAGCACATTGAACGAGATGCCGCCCTAGAGCGTCGTTTTCAACCCGTCATGGTGGGTGAACCTACCGTAGAAGAAACCATTGAAATTCTCTACGGACTGCGGGAACGCTATGAGCAACATCATAAGTTAAAAATCTTAGATGAAGCCCTGGAAGCTGCCGCTAAACTGTCAGATCGCTATATTTCTGACCGTTTTCTTCCTGATAAGGCCATCGATCTTATTGATGAAGCGGGTTCGAGAGTACGTCTGATTAATTCCCAACTGCCTCCCGCGGCCAAGGAACTGGATAAAGAACTGCGTATCATCCTCAAGCAAAAAGATGATGCAGTGCGTTCTCAGGACTTTGATCGCGCCGGAGAATTACGAGATCAGGAAATGGATCTCAAGTCCCAAATTCGCGCTATCTCCTCAGCTAAGAAAGGGGAAGGGGAAGGTGACGAACCTTTTGTTGATTCAGAAGAAATCGCCCATATTGTAGCCTCTTGGACAGGGGTTCCCGTTAATAAGTTGACGGAAACTGAGTCTGAAAAGCTCCTGCACATGGAAGATACCTTACATCAGCGTCTCATTGGTCAAGAAGATGCGGTGAAAGCGGTTTCCCGGGCCATTCGTCGGGCCAGAGTTGGTCTGAAAAACCCCAACCGTCCTATTGCCAGCTTTATCTTCTCTGGGCCGACAGGGGTTGGTAAAACTGAATTAACCAAGGCTTTGGCCGCCTATTTCTTCGGATCAGAAGACGCGATGATTCGCCTCGATATGTCCGAATACATGGAACGCCATACCGTATCCAAGTTAATTGGGTCGCCTCCTGGCTATGTAGGATACAATGAAGGAGGACAACTGACAGAAGCAGTTCGTCGTCGTCCTTACACGGTGGTTCTCTTTGATGAAATTGAAAAGGCCCACCCTGATGTCTTCAATATGCTCCTGCAAATCTTAGAAGATGGTCGCTTGACTGATGCTAAGGGTCGGACAGTGGACTTTAAGAATACCCTGTTAATCATGACCTCTAATATCGGTTCTAAAGTCATTGAAAAGGGTGGCGGTGGCCTCGGCTTTGAGTTTGAACAAAACCAAAATGAAGCCCAGTATAACCGCATTCGTTCCTTAGTCAATGAGGAATTGAAGAATTACTTCCGTCCTGAGTTTCTCAACCGACTTGATGAGATTATCGTCTTCCGTCAGTTGAACAAGGACGAGGTCAAGGAAATTTCCGAAATTCTCCTCAAAGAAGTCTTTGCACGGTTAACGGAGAAGGAAATTACCCTCCGAGTTACCGACAAGTTCAAAGAACGCTTAGTTGAGGAAGGTTATAACCCCGCTTATGGGGCCAGACCTTTACGTCGTGCCATTATGCGTCTTCTCGAAGATGTCCTAGCTGAAGAGATTTTGTCAGGACGAGTCGGGGAAGGAGACACGGCTGTCGTGGATATCGACGAACAAGGCCAGGTTAAAGTGATGCCAGGCGATACACAGCCAGTTTTAGCCAAGGCTACTGACTAAACAGAATTAACCCTCAAAGCACGGTAGAAGTTTAACCCTTCTACCGTTTTTTTCATTAAATCCTCAATTATTTTATAGCAGTCTGAGGGATGAATTAAGGGCAAATTAAGGGCAGACCTATTTCCATCCTACCGTTACTATCTCTATTAGCATACAAAAAAGTAGTATGGTTTGTCAACCCCTTGCCTTCATTACTTATTAAGAAAGATTTTTAATTATTATGTTCATGATGAACATTTACAAGGGTATTTTGTCTTTAAAGTTACAGTTTTTGGCGATAAAAGTCATATTTAAAATACAAATATGTTACAGATTATTTGGTTGTTAAAACTTATAAATATGTGACTAAAAAATCATTAGTAAAAGTTTATAACCAAAATTGGCGATCGCCTTCTGGGGTTGTCGGATAAATACCTTGTAAGCGACGATAAGCAATAATATCAGAACCATAAACAGGAATAGGTAAACGGGGGTCTTTTAATGACCCATGATGTAATAAAGTTAGCTTTAAGGTAGCATCAATTCAACTTTCGAGGGATGCTTGTTCTCCTGCTTCATGAATCCGTAAACGGAGAGGACGAGGTATGCCGACTGTTTCTTTGACTTGAGTGGTTACTAATATCACTTCTCTCTCGGAAAGCTTTAATCCTAACCCTCTGGTGGGTGCATTGATTTGAGTCAAATCTTCACTCAAGTTATACAATCTGGGAATTTGAGATTTAACACATTCAACCAGAATAAATTTAGCATTAATAGCTTTTGCTCTACCTAACAAATGGTTAACCTCTTCGCCTTGAAACCGTCCATCTCGATAGATTAAAACGGTTTTAGTTTTAAATTGTGACTGGGGAAAGAAATTTTCTATGGTACGTTGGGGAATTTCTTCCCCTTCAATGAAAGAATCTTCTAAGCGATATTGAATAAATTCCCCTTGTTTTCCATAAAATCTTACACTCGCACAAATATTCCGACTTCCTGCTGTTTTTTGATTACTCATACGGGAAATATCTAATCCCACAAAAGCATCAGCAATTTCTAAGGGTTCTGCTAAGATAAAGGGTAAATTTCCCAGTTTAGCTAAAATCCCAATCACAACTTGATTTAAAATATTTTTCTGCTCATATTCATCATTAAGTGCTTTTTTTAGGGTGTCTTCATAAATCACCTGACTGGCTATATTTCGACGGAGTAAACGAGATTTAATCCAAGAATAAAGACTCCCTTCTTCTGTTTCATCTTTATCACGATCATCTGTGGGCAAAAAGACCAAAACAATATCAGTAGGTACTTGAATTAAATCATCCACAATTTCTTCTAATTTTGCTCTTGCTTCTACCCCTGTTAACGCATCAATATCATAATTCTTACTACTTTCTGGAGGTAATAAGGACTCAAATTTATAGCTTTTAAGTTGTTCTTGTAAAGCCTTTCTAAAATTTCCGACTTTAATTGTTGTTGGTTTAAGAATTGCTAAACGAATTTTTCTATTAGAATCTAGAAAATCTTTGTGTCTTCGATAAACACCTCCTGCTTGTAATCCTGACAAACTTCTATTTTTATTTTTTATTACTCCCTTGCCAAATAATAATTTAACGTCTTCAAGTTTGATTGTAGGTTGAATAAATAGAGATTTCTGATCTCTGGTATTGATACTGGTTTTTGAATTAATTTTAAAAGTTGCCAAACACTTTGTCATTGCTTCTCGATATAATCTAGTATACTCTTGTTTCTTACAGTATGTTAGTTTTGTCTCTTTTGATAAATCACCATATTTCACGCCAAATAAATTCGCAGTTTTTGCTGTAATACGAGGAATTAAAGCAGCTAAAGGATAGTCATATAATTGAGAATTTTTACCAAATTTTACACTAACAATAGGTTCATTATCATCAGCATTTAACAACTTTTCTCTGCTAGTAAAACGGGACGCTTTTTCTAATAATTCATTCCTTCTATTGCCAATTATTCCCGCTATATCTACTATAGTTGCTATACTATTTTTTTCAATGTCTTTAACTTGTAAACCTACTAGAATTTGTTCGGGTTGATTACGTTCAGGATGATGTTCAAAGAAATATTGTAAGTCATAATCATAGATCATTTCTGTTTTTGTATTAAAGGCGATCGCCGGCCATGTTTTTTGATTATATTCAAAGGTTTCTGCCCAATAATCGAGTTCTGTTTTCACACTAACTTGATTTTGAGTATAGATAGTTTGAGCAGAAAAATTATTATTTATTTTTAGCACTCTTATGGCTAATTCTGCTTTTACATTAGCTGTCATTTCAGGGATATTTCGGATTTCTTCAAGAATATAGTTTCTCTCTCCAATATCGTCCTTTAGCTGTTCTTGAATTTCATTTAATCTATCTTGCCATTCCCGTTTATTGAAAATAGTAATTTCTGGTTTTCCTAACATACAAAAATACTTATCTTCTCGATCCCAAATTACAATAATATCTGGATATTTGGTACTTAATTGCCAACTCAAACGATTGCCAATTTCTTTGCCAATATTAGGACTGACCCGAAAACATTGACAATTTTTATTGAGAAATTCAATGGGAAAAATCTCACCAACGGAATTAGGTACTTTAGGGGTTTGAGTCATTATTTTGTTTCCTGAGAAGTATAGTGACAAATTGTGTTAAAAATGCAGTTGCGGCAAGCAATGCCAGGATTAGGGGGAAATAATTGAGAAAAGTTTTGAGGATTTTTACGATATTTGTTTCTTTCTTCTTGCCAATATTTTGAGATTTTATCTAAATCCATAAAAATTGACTCTAATCCTTGAGAACTTAAGGTAATTCTTTGATGCCATTTTTGAGTTTCTAAGTTATAAAATGAAACGAAACAGGAATGATTAGGATAGAGAGATTTAGCTACCAGTAAATAAACGTAAGCTTGTCGTTGATCAGGAGAGGTTTTCCCTGTTTTAAAATCTACAATATGAAGGCTGCCATCAGGTTCTTGTACAACACAATCAAAGACATAATACAGTTTAAGCGGATTATTTTTTTGTCCGATAATTTCTGAGGGAGTATCTTTTACATCTTCATCTCCTCGTTTTAACTGTAAAACCTCTTTTCCCTGTAAAATAGGATTAGTTTGATAATTCTGAATAATGGGAAAAACTCTTTCTTTTACTTCATCAGGTTCTTGATGTAACCCTATAGCATCGGCAACTTCAAAGACTCCATTTTCTTTCGTTAATAACTCTGGTTGCTGATGAAATTCCCAAACAACTCTTTGGGCTAAATGTCCAACTTTTTGAGGAATGGTATCCTGTTCGCATAAAAATTTAACCTCTGGTTCTTCTTGTTTGCGAAATCTTTTGTATCCTCGCTGCATTTCACAATGAAAATGTTCCATTCCCACTTGAGGATAATAGTCTGACCAAAGAGCATAACTCGCAAACCGAAGCCAAGGCTGATAGGGTTTTTGGGTTACAATGGACATAGATGATGAATTCTTTGGCTGCATTCTGATCAAGCTTAATATTCCCCCTTGAGATGAGTTAATTATAGGTTGACTAAAATAATCAACCCTGATATTCACTAAGCATAATCGATGTTGACTAAAAAAGTCAACCGTGATAAAATACCTAATTAAGAGAGGTAAACGACCGTGAAAAAAACCTTTGGTCAAATCATTCGCCAAGCGCGAAAGGAACAGGAATATAGTCAGAGGGAACTAGCCAAGATTGTTGGTGTTAATTATACCTATCTTTCTAAATTAGAAAATGATCATGCTGGATATCCTCCTAGCGAAGAAGTGATCGAAGCATTAGGAAAAAATCTTAATTTAGACGTTCAAGAATTAACCACATTAGCAGGAAGAATTAAACCAGAAGATGAACAGGTTTTTCGTGAATTAGTGCAGCAATATCAAGAAATGCCAGCTTTTTTACGTCGAATGCAAAGTAATCCTCAATTTGCTAAAAAAGTTTTATCTGAAGCAGAAAAAATCGAGAATGAGGACTAATAAAATTGGAAATTATCAAGCCTTTTCGTTGGTATAACAAAGAAGAAATTGAAGACTTAGCTGATACATTACTTATAGAGGTTGAGTCGAAGCGTCGTCGTCGTTTACCTGCGTTCAATTTAGCAGAAGTTATCGCGGATTATTTAGATTTAGGCATTGTTTGGGAACAGATTTCTGGAGATAAAGAGGGAGAAATTGCCGCCATGATTATCCCGACAGAAAGAGAAATTATTATTAATAGTAGTATTGATGAATCAAATGAAGGGTTTAAACAATCTACGATTGCTCATGAAATTGGCCATTGGATACTCCATATTAACCATGATGCCGTTCATAAATTTATTGATTATCGAGAGCAAGGGATTGATTTGACACTCAAACCTTTTTTATGTCGTAGTCGTCAATCTAGCCAAAAAAATGAATGGCAAGCCCAGTATTTTGCCAGTTGTTTGTTAATGCCAATATCTAAATTAAAGCGAGTGCAGAAAGGACGAGATTTAACGAACTGGAAACATCTCTATGCAATGGCAGATGAATTAGGGGTTAGTATTTCTAACCTAAAGACTCGACTAATTGACCTAGAATGGATTATGCAGCTAAACTCATCCAAACGCCTTTATTTGGGAAGTAAGGGAAAATTACTCATGAATGAATCCTTACAAAGATAAAAATAACTAAAATATCAGCTAGAGGAAACCTAATAAATTTGGTGTGAGGATTAGATAATGAAGCAACTCCAAGGGCTATTTTGGGGACTGGTCGCTTCTCAAGCAGTTTGTATCGCTGTTGATGCCAATACTCTAGAATATTGGGATTTTGATGTGCAACAAAATCGGCTGGAAATTGTCACCGAAAATGGTGTCCGTCCCCAAGCATCAATGATCCCTAACCCTACCCGTCTCATTATTGACTTACCTGGGGTTAGTTTGGGTCAAGGGAGTGTTCATCAGGGGGATATTACTGGTTATGTCACTCAGGTACGAGTCGGACAAGTAACCCCCTATACCACCCGTATTGTTGTAGAATTGGGGCGACAATATTCTATGCGTCCTTGGGAAGTTAAAGTCCGTAGTTTAGGGCCTAACCGTTGGTATGTACAGTTAGCTGAGTTTCAACCCCATTCTGTCTATTCTTTACCTGTAGAAGATGAACCTGTTGCCATTATGGTTCCCTTACCTTCCCCCAATTCTAACCCTGTCTATTCACCTAGGGGTGGTTATAAGGTGGTGATTGATCCTGGCCATGGGGGTCGAGATCCTGGGGCCATTGGTATTGGTGGGTTACAGGAAAAGAACGTCGTTTTATCTATTGCCGCAGAAGTGACGAAAATTCTGAAACAACGAGGAATACAGGTGATTATGACTCGTTCTGGCGATTATTTTGTGTCTTTATTGGGACGGGTAAAACGGGCAGAAAATAGCAATGCTAATGTATTTGTGAGTATCCATGCGAATGCAGTAGGGGGCAATAATTCTCAGGTTAATGGGTTAGAAACTTATTATTATTCTTCGGGTTATCGGTTGGCTTTAAGTATTCATCGCAATATTTTACAACAGGTACAAGTAGAAGAAAATCGTGGGGTGAAACAAGCACGGTTTTATGTCTTAAGAAAAACTTCTATGCCTGCTGCTTTAGTGGAGGTCGGGTTTGTGACAGGAAGAACAGATAATCGTAATTTAAAAAATCCTAGTTATCGTAAGAAGTTAGCAGAGGCGATCGCTGATGGAATTACAGAATATTTAAGATAAAACAGGCACTGCGTAGCAGACCACACTACAATTTTTCTAGCAATCTGTCATACTCTGCGTGTGAACCAACCCAAAACCAGATCACAGTATCTCCATCCAATTGACCTACCGCTCGATAGTTTATGTTTATACGAGCCGAATAAATTGGCAGTTGTGGATGTACCTTCTTGAAACGTAGACTTGGATAGCTTGAATCTTTCTTGAACTGTCGATACGCTGCGCGGGTTTGTTCTTGAACCTGTTCGGGTAAATCAGCGAACAATTTACGGAACTCGGCGTTAGTGCGTGATTTCACATTGTCTCTGGATCAAGTTCTTGAGTTTTACCTGCATGGTACTCAGCCATCGCTGAGGCCGCAAGTTTTGCCAGAATATCTGGTGAACGAGAAAACGATTCATCCCAACGCCGATCATCCTCAATTTCTTCTAAAATCATGGCCGCGATCGCGTCTTGTTCGCTTTCAGGCAAAGTTTGCAACCTAGCAATTGCACGCTCAAGTAAATCAGTCACGGCTACCCCACTTAAAACATTAGAACAGTATCCTATTCATTATTTTAACAAAATAACTCAATAAATTAGGTGCGTTACATTTCATTAACGCACCCTACAAGATCTACAAGATCCGCGATCGCTAATGTTTTGCTATTTTTTCCATGAAAATTCGTTCTTGTTCCTCCAAGGGTATATCTTTGGAATATATTACAGGATTTGGATCTCGCTTTAATAATTCTGCTAGTGCTTCACTAAATTTATCATCATCACTGCGATTTTTAGATAAATATTGTTTTAATTCTGTTACAGTCATTTGAGTTAGATCAACCATTAGAAAAACCTCCAGTTTCCATCAGAATAAATTACTAAGGCAATTTCATCATTGACACCCCCTTGAATATAAATCGTTTTTAATTTGGAGTCATAACGAAAAATATTGATGGGTTGATAACTATTAGATAACCACTGACAAAGAATAACAGCTTGAATAGATTGTGCTGAGGTTGGCCATTTATCAGACTCCTTATTTTAACAAAAATTATAACTCAATAAATTAGGTGCGTTACACTTTGTTAACGCACCCTACAAGATCCGCGATCGCACTGCGATTTTTAGATAAATATTGTTTTAATTCTGTTACAGTCATTTGAGTTAGATCAACCATTAGAAAAACCTCCAGTTTCCATCAGAATAAATTAACAAGGCAATTTCATCATTGACATCCCCTTGAATATACATCGTTTTCAGAGTATTTCAAGTATCTCAACTGCATCCTTTTCATCAATCATGTTCAACTCAATCATCCTCAAGAAATAAGATATCCTGTGAGTCCCCTCAAAAAGACATAATTTCTGATTGGCATAAAATCCACAACCAAGTTTTAAGGCATTTTCATATTGAATTACAATTGGCGGGAAAGGCCATTTTTTATTGTTTATCATTTCTTTGAAGATTACATAATCATAATCATTCTTATTTAAAAAATCATCAAATTGGTCTTTCCACATATTGATAACCTCCCCATTATCATATCTTAATTCATCTACTAAATATTTACCGACAACTTCCCTTCTGAGAATTTTATTAACATTTATATCAAAATATGGAAAATATTGATTAAATCTATCAGGATGCTCAAAACATACTTGACTTATAAAATCCTTATCCAACAATGGGTATTTTTCATGTGCATTTTTCAAGAAATCTCTATAATTTTCATCTATCAACATTTGGTTGGGTCCACATAAATCTTTAGGTAGCATATTTTATAATTAATTATATTTTGACTTAACTCACAATCTTATCAGTTCAGTACGGAATCCACATTTATCAGTAAAAATACTAATCCCGACTAAAATAGTCGGGTATGTTTGACGGGGGTTTTCACCCGTGTTACTGTACAAGAAGATTGACAAAGTGTTACCCAAGTACCCAACCATGACCCAGGCAACCCAAACCCAAACCCAAACAGGTTTTAGCCCCACTTTTACCCACCTCGTATCTAAAGAAGGTGGGGTTAAATATCCCCTCAAAGCCCTTCATGTCTGTGAAGAAACCTTTTCACCCCTAGAAGTGGCTTATGATTATGATGCCATTCGTCGCCAAGTTACCCGTGAAACTATTCAAGCGGGCCCCAACTCAATCTGGCGTTATAAAGCATTTTTGCCCGTAGAAAGCGAAAATCCCATTGATGTTGGCACAGGGATGACCCCTCTCGTTAAATCTAACCGTCTCGCCCGTCGCCTGGGTCTAAAGAATCTCTACATCAAAAACGATGCGGTTAATATGCCTACCCTTAGCTTTAAGGATAGAGTCGTCTCCGTTGCTTTGACTCGCGCTAAAGAATTAGGCTTTACCACCGTTTCTTGTGCTAGTACCGGAAATTTAGCCAATTCTACCGCCGCTATTGCCGCTTACGCAGGTTTAGACTGTTGTGTGTTCATTCCTGCTGATTTAGAAGCCGGAAAAGTATTAGGAACCCTCATCTACAATCCTACCGTAATGGCGGTTAAAGGCAACTACGACCAAGTAAACCGTCTCTGTTGTGAAGTAGGCAATACTTACGGATGGGGCTTTGTTAACATTAATCTACGTCCCTATTATTCTGAAGGTTCCAAGACATTAGGTTTTGAGGTAGCAGAACAGTTAGGCTGGAAACTTCCTGACCATGTGGTAGCACCTTTAGCCTCTGGTTCTCTTTATACCAAGATTTACAAAGGTTTCCAAGAATTTGTTAAAGTTGGGTTAGTGGAAGACAAGCCTGTACGTTTCAGTGGCGCACAAGCTGAAGGATGTTCTCCCATTGCCACAGCTTTCAGAGAAGGACGGGACTTTGTAACCCCCGTTAAACCTGATACCATTGCTAAATCAATTGCTATTGGTAATCCTGCTGATGGTTATTATGCCTTAGATATTGCCCGCAAGACTAACGGTAATATTGAAAGCGTTAACGATGCTGAGATTATAGAAGGCATTAAATTATTAGCAGAGACAGAAGGTATCTTTACCGAAACTGCTGGTGGTACTACCGTCGCTGTGTTGAAGAAACTGGTGGAAGCAGGTAAAATTGATCCCGAAGAAACCACCGTTGTCTATATCACTGGAAATGGCTTAAAAACCCAGGAAGCGGTACAAGAATACATCGGTCAACCCTTATTTATTGAACCCAAACTAGATAGTTTTGAGCGTGCGTTGGAACGTTCTCGCACCTTAGACCGTCTAGAATGGCAACAAGTTCTAGTTTAGCCTCAATGCCATAAGCGAAAACCAAGCTAGTAGGTACAGGTCGCAAGAAAAAGTTTGGGTCTTGGGAACCAGGACTCCTGCCCTTGGAGGGAATATAAGACCAAGAGAATTTTGGTTCTGGCGGCAATTCCCGATGAATTGGGAAGCCCACACTGTACCGTAGGTCAGTGTGTGGTAGTTCACTCCCCGCTACAGTCGTCAGGTTTTCCTCATCTTGTATCCCTGACGGCTGTTTTATGGGTAATCATTACCCATAATTGATTGTAATTTGTTCATTTTTCAAGGACTATGGCTATAAAAGTATTAATTCCCACACCCCTACAAAAATACACGAATAACCAAGCTACCTTAGAATGTAGTGCGGAAAATGTGATTTCCTTAATTGAAACCTTAGAACAAACTTTTCCTGGTATTAAGGCGCGTTTGTGCGATGATGATGGAACTCCCCGCCGTTTTTTGAATTTCTATGTGAATAGTGAAGATATTCGCTTTTTGGATAATACGGAAACCTCTCTCAAAGATGGGGACGAGGTGAGTATTGTTCCTGCGGTTGCAGGGGGTTAAGAAAGGAAGAATTAAGGTTTTTCCTGTTGGTAAAGGTAAAGTATTGCTTCAATCAATGTGTTTTAATTAGACCTGCTGATGCAGGTTTTTTTGTATATGGCAATATTGTTGGCGATCGCTGTAAGATTGAGGATTAGTGAAAACCTTTTTATTTTGGAATCTTAATAGCAAATAAGTAACCCCACTGAAAAAAAGATGGTCTTTATCCCCCAAAAACAGCAAACACACCCATTTTATTAACAAAAATCCGAGTTATGATCAGTGATTAAAGTCGGATAAAAACCATATGAATTCATCCTTATTAGAGACAAAAAATGAGCAACACACGAATGGTTATTTTGGGGTTTTACAAAAATGTGTTAATGATAATAATAGTCTTTCTGTTTCCCAATGAATCGTAATTATTATCTTAGTCTCCAACAAAATTGATAAAAGGAATTCTATTAAATTAACCATAATTATTCAATTAAGAAAACATAAAACTACGAAGAAGATCTAAGACCATACAACAATTTAACAATATTGGTTAACTTCTTAATAATTGGGCGCAAACCTAGAAAAAAACTTAAAAAACAGGGACATTTCCGGTTAGCTTTCCTAGACTTGAGAGACAGAAAGCAACAAAAATTACTGGTTAATTATTTATCTTGATAATTCTTAACTAGCTACCATACTATAGGCATAAAATTAGGAAAACCATGGGGAAACTGGAACAAACGCAACAAGGTCAAGGAAAGATATTCTCCCAGAAAACAACCACCAAGATGCAAGGGTTACGACGTATTTTAGCCGCCTTATCTCTGGGGGTTATCTGTTTAGAATCAACCTTACCCGTGTTAGCGGCCCCACCTCGTAACCCCGAAGAAACCGTTAACTGTGATATTTTAATAGTAGGAGGTGGACTTTCAGGAGCCGCTGCTGCCTATGAAGGGTTATTAACAGGGCGTACCGTGTGCCTCACGGAGATAACTGACTGGATTGGGGGACAGATTTCCTCTCAAGGAACTTCTGCTCTAGATGAAGGCAAAAGTCAGCGATCGCTTCAATATTTTCCCAAAGGGTATCGGGTACTAAGGGATAATATTACAAGGCTTTACGGTAAGCAAAATCCGGGAGATTGTTGGGTCAGTGAAAGCTGTTTCCTTCCCTATCACGGTCATCAACTATTATATCAACAGTTAAAAGAGGCTGAACAATTGGGGCGAGGCACTCTCAAATGGTTTCCCTCAACGGTGATTAAACAATTAGAAATTAGTGATAACAAAAAACTGATTAATGGGGCGATCGCTATTCAACATAATCCCAAAGCAGGGATATCTCCCAATCAAGACCCCTTATCCCAAACTATTGAAGATGCTTATAGTTACCAAAACTCTGATAAGTTTAACAAAAAAATTATCCGCTTTCAGGCCAAATCAAAAAAAGGTCATCCTACAGATTGGTTTGTGATTGAAGCCACAGAAACGGGTGAAATCGTGGCTTTAGCTGATGTTCCCTACCGTATCGGCCTTGATCCCCGAAGCTATCTTAACCCCTCCTCCCCCACAGAAAAAGGCGATCCCTATTGCGTCCAAGGGTTTACCTATCCCTTTGCGATGGAAAGGACAGCGACACCCCAACCCCAGTATAAACCCTCATTTTATGAACAATACCAACCTTACTACGGTTATGATAGCGATCGCCGATTTGCCTATTTTGATTTAGTCTTTACCTATCGACGGATTTGGAGTCCCCAAAAAGGCCAATTGATCCGAGTGGGACAGATGAAGGTTCATGAACCCACACCAGGGGACATTTCTATGCAAAACTGGTTATGGGGCAATGATTATCGGCCAGGAACATCCCAAGATAATCTGATTTACACCCATGATCAATTAGAAAAAACAGGACAACTGCAACCTGGGGGATGGAAAGGCGGGTTACGCACGGAAACCCTGAGAAAAGGAGAGGAAATTTCCCTAGGATTTTATTATTGGTTAGTGGCAGGCAATACAGATTCTCGGTTAGGCTATGGCATTAAACGGCCTGAACCCAATCATCGTCTGTTAACTGGGGTAAATTCTCCCATGGGAACCCAGCACGGGTTATCTAAATATCCCTATATTCGGGAGGGAAGACGCATTATCGGTAGACCATCTTATGATCATCCTGAAGGGTTTTCTCTCAATGAAATTGATATTTCTACCAAAGATTATTGGAATGATTTTTATCGGACGACCCTACCCCGGCCCATGTATCAACAGGTTTGGTCAACCATTGCCAATTTAGAAGCTACGACGATGACACCCAATGATCGCCCCTCCTATTTAATGACCAGACGCACCCATGCAACGGTTTATCCTGACTCGGTGGGAGTAACTCAGTATATGATTGATTTCCACCCTTGTATGGCTTTGTCTCCTCCAGAAAAGCCAGGAAACCGAGAACGGGAAGATGTTCGTGTGGGTCAAGGTTCCGCTTATCCGGCACAAATTCCCCTCAGAGCAATGATTCCCCAAAAAGTTGATAATTTGATTGTTTCAGGAAAAAGTATTGCCAGCAGTCACATTGCGGCAGCGGCCTATCGGGTACATGGGTTTGAGTGGTCAGTGGGGGCAGCGGCGGGAACTTTAGCCAGTTTTGCCTTGGAAAAGAATATTTTACCCTATGAATTAATCGATAATCTACCTCAACAAGAAGCTAAATTACAAGAGTTACGTTATCGACTCGAAAATAATGGAAATCCCACGGCTTTTCCTCAAACTATAATGTTTGATGCTCGTCGTCATTAAATTAATGATGGCAATTTGAGCAAATTTATGATTTTTTGATGACACAAAGGCTGATTTTTTGCCATCAGATGTGTTATCCCATGATTAGGTGAAACGAGAGAGTTTTGAGAGTTCTGTTTACTGTCAACTATGATCAAAAAAGGTAGAATCTACTGTTTTCAAGCGGATTATCGAGCATCCAACCACTTTAATGAACATCGTGTTCCTGATTGGTTATCTTTAGAAGTTCATTGGCAAGGTTATTGTATTTCAACGGTGCCTTGGGTTGCTGATGTCGCTCGCATTTTAGGAATTTTGCCCATTGATGATACCCCAGAAGCTTGGATTAGTTATTTAGAAAGTTTAGGTCTTAGGGGCGTAACACAGGTAGGTTGCGAAGATTTTTTTGAAGATAGGTTGTATTGTTTATAATCTTTGAACCTACTGAACTGATTTAAACATGAAGCGAGATTGAGTTTTAAAGCCTAAATTATCATAAAGATTGAGGGCCGGTTGATTAATATCAAATACTTGTAATCCGAGTTGATGATTCCCTTGTGAGATCACCCAAGTTTTTGCCTGATTAATCAACTGAGTTGCTAACCCTCGACGACGGTGTTGCGGCATTACATAAATTAAGAATATATGACCATAGCGATCGCCTGTTACTTGATCAATTCCCGTCCCCATCCAAAGACAGGCCACAGGGGAAACTGACGGCAATTTATCTTCCTCCAATATAATCCACCAGAGGGGAGTTTTGGCAGAAAAATATTGGGACACCGTTTTCTTGAGGTGGCTAAAATCCGACTGCTCAGGAAACAATTCTTGATAAGTCAGCTGCATAAACTTTAATAGTTTAGCGTGATCAAGCGTTGAACCTCTTTGGAGTTGATAGGGAGAGGGTAAGTCCGTCCCTTGCTTTGTTTCCATTTTAACAATAGTTTATCCCACATCCCAAACTACACTAGACATTCCCAGATCATCAATGGGAGCAGGAGCCGCTAAATCTGAGGGTAAGAAAGCACGGGCCGTTACAGCTACCAAAGCGACTAAAAAAATCAAGACAATCAACAAAGGCGCAATATATTGACGAAAAAATACCATTTGATTCCTTGAATTACAAGAGATGATGAATTATTATATTATAGTCGATTGTATAATTAAGATGCAGGATTGATCTTAGTTGAATACTTTTAAGAGCTAACCATAATATGAATCTAACTTTAACCTAAAAATAGCCTAACAACTTCCCTTCAATTTCAAAAAATGTTGTATAATCAAGCAATAAACCTTAAAAATAAAGTCAAATAATGGTCGTCATTAATCAAAAACAAATGCCCATCAACCCTATCTTTAACCCAGAAGGAGATGATGCAACAGAAAACCGATCTATCTGGTTTGGTAATACAACTAATTTAATGCAGTTAAATGATGTTCGTTATACTTGGGCAGTGGGTTTATATCAACAAATGCGGGAAAATTTCTGGATTCCTCAGCGTCTAGATATTACCCAAGATGTCACTGATTATGCTAATTTAACCGAAGATGAACGGTACGCTTATGATGGCATTCTATCCTATCTTACCTTTTTAGATTCTGTTCAAACCTGCAATATTCCTCACATAAAAAGCAGTGTTACTGCTCCAGAAATAAGTCTCTGTATGGCAGAACAGATTTCTCAAGAAGGAATGCACAATCAAAGTTATCAATACATTATTGAAACTATTATTCCTCCAGATAGAAGAAGTCAAGTTTATGATTTTTGGCGCACGGATAAAGTCTTAAAAGACCGTTGTCAATTCATTGCCACATTATACCAAAAATATATTGATAATGCAACGGCTGAAAACTATTTCATCGCCTTACTTGCGGACTTTTTATTAGAAGGATTATACTTCTACAATGGCTTCATTTACTTCTATAACTTGGCTTCTAGGATGTTAATGCCAGGGTCAGCCGACATTTTCAAAATGATTAATCGAGATGAACTAAGCCATGTTAGATTGTATCAAAAATTGATCCCAGAAGCCCGAAAAATTTTTCCTCATTCCCTGGAACAAATCTATGAAATGTTTGACATGGCCGTTGAACATGAATGCCGTTGGACTAACCATATTGTGGGCAATAATATCTTAGGAATTACGGAATCAAGTACGGAAAAATATACCAAATATCTCGCCAATATTCGCTTACGTTCTATTGGTTTAGAACCCCTTTATCCAGAACCAAAATACAACAAAAGTCCCTACAGCCATTTAGAGAGATTTTCTGATACTAAAAAAGAAGGTCATACTAAAGCAAATTTCTTTGAAGCAACCGTTACCAGTTATGTCATGTCTTCTGGAGTGACAGGATGGGATGAAATTTAGATTTCTTAATCTAAAAGAGTAAAAGTAAGTAGCTAATCATTTAAAAAGTATTAGCTACAATCCAAATTATTTGAATAGGAAATCAAGTAAAATGTCAATACAAATTTCATCAAAAATATCAAATTTGTATCAAGAAGATTTTAATTTATGGTTAGAAAGGATGGTTGACTTATTGCGGGAAGGTAAATTATTAGAGATTGATTATCCAAATCTTATTGAGGAATTAGAAAGCATGGGGAGAAGTGAGAAAAATGCTTTAAAAAGTAATTTAAGAATTTTATTAATGCACTTACTAAAATATCAGTATCAACCTCAAAAAAGAAGCAATAGTTGGCGTTATACCATTAGTGAAAATCGTCACAGAATTGCCGATAGTTTAGAAAATAGTCCAAGTTTAAGGCTTTTTTTAGCAGATAATTTTGAACAATGTTATCAAGGAGCAAGACGCTTAGCATCTGATGAAACTGGCCTATCTCTTAATATGTTTCCCGAAGATTGTCCTTTTCTGTTAGATGAAGTGATAGACATGAATTATTTGCCTGATTAAAAAACTAACAAAACATTGAAATTATGATGATGATTTTTCATCTCTGGTATCTTGATAAGCGGCCCCTAAATATAATTGTCCCACTTTGGGGTCGTTTAATAACTCTTTTCCCGTTCCTTCAAAGCGATCGCGTCCACTTTCTAATACATATCCCCGATCTGCCATCATTAACGCTTTCTTAGCGTTTTGTTCCACTAAAACAACGGCTTTTCCCGTCAAATTGATGGCCTTAATTTGTTCAAATACACTATTAACTAAAATGGGAGATAAGGCCGCCGAAGGTTCATCTAACAATAAGACATCAGGATCTAGCATTAAGGCCCGTCCCATCGCTAACATTTGTCTTTCTCCCCCTGATAAAGTGCCGGCCCGTTGACGACGACGTTCAGCAAGTCGGGGAAACATGGTGTAAATTCGTTGTTTTTGCTGTTTCAAAGAACCATGACTAATAAAGGCCCCCATCTCTAAATTTTCCTCGATAGTTAGGGCAGAAAAAACATTAGAAATCTGAGGAACATAACACATTCCTAATTTAACAATTTCATCGGATTTTAGCCCCGTAATCTCCTGTCCTTTAAAAATAATTTTACCTTGATTCGCCTTTAATAGTCCAAAAATTGTTTTTACTAACGTAGATTTTCCCGCCCCATTAGGGCCAATTACAGTGACTAATTCCCCCATTGCAATACGAAAATTAATGCCCTGTAGGATATTCAAATCTTTTACATA
Organism: Crocosphaera sp. UHCC 0190; assembly: GCF_034932065.1. Classification (NCBI taxonomy): domain Bacteria; kingdom Bacillati; phylum Cyanobacteriota; class Cyanophyceae; order Chroococcales; family Aphanothecaceae; genus Crocosphaera; species Crocosphaera sp. UHCC 0190. The sequence goes on along the minus strand of NZ_JAYGHP010000002.1, from coordinate 318,893 downwards.
TCCGGCATAAACATCATGAACTTCGAGGATATTTTCCATAACTAAAATGATAACATCTTAAACTTATCCCTGGAAAAATGCTAACTTAAGGTTAGGGCGTTTTTTGCAATTCTGGTCGTTCTTCGGGAACAATTGCCCCTTCTACCGGACAAACTTGTAGACAAATTCCGCAGTCAATACAAGTCGTAAAATCAATCCAATACCAATCAGTTCCCTTGGCATTTTTACCCGGCCCTTCATGAATACAAGCCACGGGACAAGCATCTACACAGTCGGCAACGCCTTCACAGGTTTCAGTGACAATAGTATGGGGCAAGGTTTTTCTCCTTTGAGTTTGATTCTACAGTTTGTTATTGTAAACTATCTCGGTCAACCTGACTAGATCTAATCAAGTTTTTTTATTCCATTCTTTTGCTAGAATACCTTTGACAAAAAAATATTTTTATCAAAAATGCTCAAAAGTGCTAGGTTTAAACTCTCCCCAGAAATCATCAATTTATTAATTGCTTGTGTGGTAGTTCTTGCTGTTACACTCTATTTTTATTTTAGCAAATTTGATGGCAATATTACAGGTTTTTTTCGCATTGGTTCAATTTTACCCCTTTCCCCCTATCTTAATGCTGATCAAACTTTGATTTATCAAGGAGAAATTGGTTATGATGGACAACAATTTTTAAGCTTAGCTCTTGATCCTTTTTTACAAAATCCGGAAACAATTAACGCCCTTGATCATCCTATTTATCGGTATCGGCGTATTTTATATCCTTTATTAAGTTATGTTTTTAGTTTTGGCTATCGTCCCTTAATTCCCTATATGATGGTAGCAATTAATGCCCTTTCAATTATTACGATTGTGGGGCTAATTAACCTTTATTTTAAATCAGATAATAAGTTTAAATATCAGCCCCTACTTACCTTATGTATTCCTGGGGTTTGGATGGTATTATCTTTAGGCACGGCTGACTTATTAAGTAGTGTCTTCTTAATCGCCGCTTTTTATTGTTATCGTGATCATAAATACTTAGGGACTGGCATTTTTATTAGTTTAGGTTGTTTGACCAGAGAAACATTATTAATTATCTGGTTTTCTCTCTTTTTAGCTAGTCTTTTACAACAAAGAATGAAGCAGATTAACTATTTATTAGTTGCCTTACTTCCTCCTATTTTTTGGACTGTTTATATTACTTTTTTAAATTTACCGGGAAAAGTCAGAGTCAAAGATAACTTTGGTCTTCCTTTGATGGGCATTATCAATAAATTTACGGCTCTTTTGACCGGGGGATTAAACGGGAGAAACTTGTTTGAAGCTTATCTTTTTATCCTGTTATTGATGAGTTTTATCGCAATTTTCATGATTTATCTAAAAAACAGACAAGCTAACGTATTAATACAAATTAGCAATAGTTTTTATAGCCTCATGTTTACTTTTAGTAGCATCACAATTTTAGGTTATTATTTAGATTATTCACGGGTCTTTATGGATGTTTATTTTTTACTTTTACTGAGTTGGAATACCAGTAAAATTCCTGGCAAAACCTTCCTATTATCGGCATCAGGATTAAGTAGTGTAGCCTTCTTGTTCCTACATTCCTAGGGGGAAGAAGTTATTCAAGTGCTAATATCAATCAAGAAATATGACCCATGACAGGAAAATTAGGCTTCTTTAAAACTTGCTGATATAATCTTTCAACCCGCGAAATATTCTTAGTCAAAGAATAGCGTTCTAAAACCCGTTGTCTGGCTTTTTGTCCCAACAATTGGGTAATTTCGCTATGCTCTCTAAATAGAGGTAATAGAGTTTTCAATTGAGTCGTTACTCCTTGGGTATTTAACACGACACCGGCCCCATCTTCCAACACTTCTCCGTCGGCCCCCGCATCCGTGGCAATACAAGCGACACCACAGGCCATGGCCTCCAATAAAGACAAAGATAACCCTTCCACCAAAGAAGGCAAAATAAAGACATCAGCGGCCCGTAAAATATCAATACGCCGTTGTTCATCCGCAATAAACCCCAACCAATGAATGCCATATTCCCGGCCATAAAAAGGTTCTAAAGAGGGTTTAAGAGGGCCATCTCCCACAATTAATAATTTACTATCCCGGCCCATATTGGTATGTTTCCACGCCTTCAGTAACGCTTCTACATTCTTTTCTGTGGCAATTCGTCCCACATAGACAAATAAACGCTTCGCTTTAACCTGAGACTTCACATAAGAAACCCCAGGAGAATATTTAATCAAATCAACCCCATTGGGAATTACAGCTAATCTTTCTTCAGGAACCCCCAATTTCATCAATAATTCTTGTTGGAGACGAGAAAAAACGATGACCTGATCATAATTAGCCAAAAAAGGCGCATAAAGCTGATAAGTTAAAAATTGAGTACTTGACTTAAGATTCCGCAACTTGCTGTCAAAGGGTGGATGAAACGTGGCAATGAGGGGTAAATTTAAGGCCTGACAAATTTCAGGCAGTCGGAAATCTAGGGTAGATAAAGTTAAAGACGCATGAACAATATCAGGTTTTAATTTGGCCAAAGCATCCATCAAAACTTTACTGGATTTCGGGGTGGGGATAGTGTAAACCTGAGATTTGTAGAGAAAAGGCAAGAAAACCTCTGGACAGTCGGGCCGGTTAATCTGATGGGAATCTTCTTCGGAAAAATGAATAAAACTGACCTGATACCCATGATCTAGAAGAGCATTAGTCACTTCCCGACCATAAGTAACATTTCCACAGAAAGGGGATTTTTTCCCTAGCCAAGCGATGTGCATTCAGATATAAAGACAGATGGTTATAACGAACTGATTAAGTGTAAATTAGCTTTAATTGTATGGGTAAAAGGATGAGATAGATTAGCCAATTTGTCAATTGCTCTCATCAGTTTCTTGATGCAACCGGACAACTCAGCTACCAATCATCGGGAAAAGTCCTCTAAGTTGATTATCAGACTAAGATAGCATGAGTTTAGGGATTATCGCCCGTAGAAATCCTCATCGAGAATCTGCTCGACGGAAAAAGGACAGATCAGAGGATACTCACTTTCTTCTGGCACCCGCACCCCAAACTTCCCCAACTTCCCTTGCTTAATCGCCAGTTTCCGACCTTGTGGATAAGCTTTGGCGATCGCCTCTCTAAGAAAACTCTGGAGTGAAGGCGTATCTACCAAATTATTGAGAACTCGCTGACGATGTTCAACCACTGAACTATACCAACTGCCCTTCATACTATCAGGTACATCATGCTGAACCGTCAATTTGAGTAAATGTGCTAACAAAATCATGAGATTGCTTCTCAGTGCATTTTTTTCCGATTTACCCAAATCAACTAACTCCTCAATCAAATTCTCAATATCCAAGGACTCAAATTCACGATTTTTTAATTGACTAATCGTTTGCTCAATCCAAAGTTGCAGATCGTAATCGTATAGCGTGTTAGACATTCCTTAGATCTACTCCTAGCCATCAAACCTTATTAGCTCTCTATTTTACTATTAATTTTCTGGGCTATAAATTACTCGAAAAAGTTATTAACCCTTGAAAATTGTTCGAGACTGTTGTTAGAATTTTGAAAAAATCATTGTCAATTCAAACAAGATTTTTCCCTGCTCTCAAACAACTTCATTTTATTAAGGATAGATTTACCGTGAAAGGTTTATTGCCAACCATGTTTCTTGCAGTCACGATAGTGGCCACAGTCCCCGTAAGTCAGGCACAGGCAGCAACAACGGTCTTTGCTGCGAATCTGGCCGGATCAAACGAGTCCCCACCTGTTGCCTCTGCGGGGACAGGAACAGCCATTGTTACCCTTGATGACATTGCCAACACGATGCGCGTTCAAGTAACCTTTAGTGGACTAACAGGGAACACAACTGCTGCTCATATCCACAGTGCGACTGCCGTTCCTGGTGTCGGTAATATTGGGGTTGCGACACCGGTTCCTACCTTTCCTAGCTTTCCGTTAGGTGTGACTAGCGGAACCTATGACCAACTTTTTGATATGACGCTGGCATCCTCTTACAACCCTACTTTCATCACGAACAACGGTGGCACCACGGCAAATGCCCAGATTGCTCTTTTTGACGGGATTAAGTCGGGTCGTGCTTACCTGAATCTTCATACAACTGCCTCCCCTAGTGGTGAAATCCGAGGGTTTTTTGTATCTGTACCAGAACCCACTTCTGTCCTCAGTCTTCTTGCTCTCGGAACCCTTGGGCTAGTCTCAACCCTAAAACGCAAACTATAGCAGTACATTTTTTGATTGATTCATAACGTGTTCTTCCACAAAATTTGTATAAACATCCCCTGCTAAAAAGGCGGGGGTTTCTAATACCCGTCGATGGAAATCAATAGTAGTGGGAATGCCTGTAATAGCACATTCTCTTAAAGCCCGTTTCATGCGTTTTATTGCTGTATGACGATCAGGCCCCCACACAATTAACTTACCAATTAAAGAATCATAATAGGGGGGAATTTCATAATCTGTATAAACATGAGAGTCCATTCTCACTCCTGGGCCACCAGGGGGAAGATAACCGCTAATTCTGCCTGGATGGGGACGAAAATTGAGGTCAGGATCTTCGGCATTGATCCGACATTCGATCGCATGGCCTTTTAATTGCACTTCATGTTGTTTTAACTGTAATCGTTCCCCTTGGGCAATGCGAATTTGTTCCGTAATTAAATCTAACCCTGTAATCATTTCCGTCACAGGATGTTCGACTTGGATACGGGTATTCATTTCCATAAAATAGAAATTCCCCTTATTATCCACCAAAAACTCGACGGTTCCTGCTCCCACATAATCAATAGACTTGGCCGCTTTAACTGCCGCTTTACCCATTTTGTCCCGTAATTGGGGCGTTAGAAAGGGGCTAGGGGCTTCTTCTAACAGCTTTTGGTGACGACGCTGAATCGAACAATCTCTTTCCCCTAAATGAATTACATTGCCATAACTATCAGCTAAAATTTGAAACTCAATATGACGGGGACGTTCAATAAACTTTTCTAAATAAACCCCGGCATTACCAAAGGCCGCTTCTGCTTCCCCTTGGGCCGCATGAAACAGACGAGAAAACTCGCTTTCTTCCATTACCAGGCGCATTCCTCGTCCACCACCCCCCGCAGTGGCTTTAATCATTACAGGATAGCCAATATCACGGGCAATAGTTAGGGCTTCTTGTTCACTGCCAATTAGTCCCCAGCTTCCAGGTACCGTCGGAACCCCGGCTTTTTGCATGGTTTTTTTGGCGGTAGATTTGTCTCCCATGGAACGAATGGCATCAGGAGAGGGGCCAATAAAGGTAATTTGATGATCGGCACAAATCTCAGCAAATCGGGCATTTTCTGCTAAAAATCCGTATCCTGGATGAATCGCGGTGGCGTTACGGGTGAGGGCCGCTGAAATGATATTGGGAATATTGAGGTAACTTTTACCGCTTGCGGGGGGGCCGATACACACACTTTCATCAGCTAATTGAACATGAAGTGCCTGACGGTCTATGGTAGAGTGAACGGCAACTGTCGCAATGCCGAGTTCTTCACAACTGTGTAAAATTCGTAAGGCGATCTCCCCGCGATTCGCAATCAGGATTTTGGAAAATTGCATCGTTTAACCTGTGCATAAACAGTTATATCTAGTAGGATATCTGGTTTTGTCCTTCTGATGTTAGGTTTGGGGTAAGCCAGTGAGGGAGTGAGGGGAGAAAATCCTTAATTGATAGATAAATGAGTTAATCCTTCCCCTTATTAAATTTTTTTAAGTATTAATACTCAATTTGTTATCAGGTTTAACTGTCTATGCTACATCATCAATACAAATAATTCTATGATTATGATAGATTGACAAGATTTTTACTTTTAACTGATAAATTTGGGTAATTTTTGGTATGGACGAATTTTTAAATAGGGATATCTTGGTAGTAATTACACTTAATTTTTCAAAACTTTATCCCTAAAAATTCAAGAGAAAGATAATATCAGTTTCTTGTCTATACTTAATAGGATACCTATGCAATCCGTTGGGAAATGATTTAGGACAAAGATATAGTGGATAATGGTCAAAAAATCCTTAATCTTATCAAATTTTCATTTAAGCGATTATGAATCAGAAATCTTTAAATATTAATCTTACCGATCATCAGTCAGAGAAACTTAGACAATATTGTCAAAAAACGGGACAAACCGAATCAGACGCAATCAGAGAGTTCATTAATTTATTAGATGATTCTAGCTTAATAGAAGTCTCTAAAAACATGAGAGAATTCCCAGAATCAACAAAGAAAGAAAACTTTTTACAATTAGTATTAGATAATATTCCTCAACTTATTTTTTGGAAAAATAATGAATCAATTTTTTTAGGATGTAATCGTTTATGGGCCAAAGTATCTGGGTTAGAAAATCCTGATGAAGTCAAAGGGAAAACCGACTATGAGATTTATAATTCTCAAAATAGTCAACATTTAGCTCCCCCAGTTCGTAACCTTGATTATTATCTTGAACAGGATCGCAAAATCATAGAAACAGGAATCCCTGAATTACATTTTATTGAACATAAACAAAATCCAGACGGGCAAGAAGTTTGGTATGATACCAATAAAATTCCTATCAAAGATTCTCAGGGTAATATTGTCGGAATTCTAGGAACTATTGAAAATATTACTGAGAGGAAATTAACAGAAAGAGCTTTATTTGAAGAAAAAAAACTCGCTCAAATTACTTTGCAATCTATTGGTGAAGCTGTCATTACTACCAATGAGAAAGGAATGATTAGAGAACTTAATCTAATGGCTCAAGAATTAACCGGATGGACAGAACCAGAAGCCATCAGAAAGCCACTTATAGAGGTTTTATGCCTAAGAGATGAAACCGGGGAACCTCTGGAAGATTTACTCACTGAAATCTTCCAAAAAAACAGAAGTCAGGAGGTGAGAAATTCAGCTATTTTAGTTGCTAAAGATAAAAGGCAATATGCAATTGAAAATATTATTACGCCCCTTCTTAGTCCAGAATGTGAACTGTTAGGAACTGTCGTGATTTTTCGTGATATCACCCAATCGGCAAAATTGGCGAATCAGTTATCATGGGAAGCGAGTCATGATGCTTTAACAGGATTAATTAATCGACGGGAATTTGAACAACAATTAAGAATCGCTTTGGAGGAAATAAAAACTCAAAAAAATAACTATATTTTATGCTATTTAGATTTAGACCAATTTAAAATAATTAATGATACCTGTGGACATATTGCTGGGGATGAATTACTGAGACAAATTACTCATTTATTGCAACAAAGAGTCCGTGCTGCTGATATTTTAGCAAGACTGGGAGGGGATGAATTTGCCCTATTACTTAAAGGTTGTTCTCTTGAACAAGCAGAAACGATTGCCCAAACATTAAGACAATTAGTAAAAGACTTTCGTTTCACTTGGGAAAAGCAGATTTTTTCCCTGGGAGTTAGTATTGGAATGGTTGTCATTAATGAAGATATTCATAGTGTTGCTCGTGTCCTCAATGAAGCAGATATTGCCTGTTATACGGCTAAACAAAAAGGAAGAAACTGCATTTATGTTTATCAAAAAAATGATCATCAATTAGGTAAAAAACGGGGAGAAAACCAATGGTTTTCTAGACTAAATGAAGCCCTTAAAGAAAACCATTTTTGTCTTTATTCTCAATCAATTGTTCCCTTGCGATCGCAGAAAAAAACTTACCATGAAATTTTGCTGAGATTATTAGATGAATCGGGTAATATTATTTTGCCTATGGCATTTATTCCAGTGGCTGAACGCTATAATTTAATGTGGAGAATTGATCAGTGGGTCATTGAAAATTTTTTAAGAGTGTATGGCAATTATTGTCAAGAAAAATCTAGTCAGAGACTAGAATTACCAGCCAGTTTATATATGATTAATCTCTCAGTGGATAGTCTCAAGAATCATCAATTTATAGAGTTTGTTCAAGAACAATTATCTCGCTTTAATGTTAATCCTCAACATCTCTGTTTTGAAATTACCGAAACAGTGGCAATTACTCATTTTAATCAAACCTTTAAATTAATTGAATCTTTGAAACCCTTGGGTTGTTCTTTTGCTCTGGATGATTTCGGTAGTGGCATTAGTTCTCTATCCTATCTTAAAAATTTACCTGTAGATTATTTAAAAATCAATGTAAATAATCTTAATAATTCAGACATAAATTCCGTAGATTATACCTTAATTGATTGTTTTAATCGCATTGGTCATGTGATGGGTATAGAAACCATTGCCGAATTTGTGGAAAATCAGGAAACTTTGGCAAAATCACGGGAAATTGGCATTGATTATGGTCAAGGATTTGAGTTTGATCAACCCACACCTTTTATCATTTTACCTAGATGAGTCACGAGAAAACAGACAATAATTAGAGATAAACTATACAAAATTAGACAATAACGTATAAAGTTAGACATTTTTAAACTATGGCATTTTCTCAATTAATGAGCTAAACTTGCTTAGTAATCAATACTTAAATAAATATATTAAGAATATATAAGCTAAAACTATGAACAAACTCTTTTCAACTTTAGTGGCTGCTTCTCAGCCTCTCTCATCTGTGTTAGCGACTGGTGCTGCATTGACTGCCAGCTTACTGGCATCTTCCCTATTCTCTCCCGCTTTCGCTATTCCTAACTTACAGTTGAATGTTACGGGGGGTACTTACCTCTCTGGTGATGAATCTGGCACTAATGTCGATGGTAGCGGTGGAACTATCAACCCATTTACCCTGAATCTCCTCTGTCAAACTGCTAACGGTAATAATGCGAATCGGAATATTTGTCCGACAAACAACTATTTCTTTTCCATCGCGCTGCTTGATGCGGGTATGAATTCCCTTACTAATGGCTTTGATTTTACTAACATTGGCTCCTTTAGCGTTAAAAATCTTGCGACCAATCTAACAACAATCTACACTCCTAACTCTACTGATTTCAGTTTTGGACATCCAGGAACTTCGGCAAGTGGTGCTTTACAACCTCACGGTGTTTTTGATACTTGGTATAAGGAAGTATCCATCGGGAACTTCGCCACAAGTCCCAAGACGTTGTCAGTTGACGCAGTAAATGCTAACGCTGGATTCGATCCAACAGCGGGTACTCAATGCCCCCCCAATTCAGGATGTGATATGTTCTATCAACAATTTGAGATTGATATTGCTAATCTCAGCAACCAGGTTAAGCTCCATTTCGACTTTTACAACAAGAACGCGAATGGAAGTGTTAAACAGAACGCTCCTTTCTCTCATGATGTCGTGTCCACCGTCGGTGGCGGTGGAAATCCTCCAGACGAAATTCCTCCAGACAACGTTCGTGATGTTCCAGAACCTTCAAGCCTATTAGGATTAATCGCTTTTGGCACATTAATCGCTGGCTCTTCTCTTAAGCGTAGATAATTGATGAGTGGGGGAAATGTTCCCCTTAGAATCCTATTTTCAGGACTAACGTACAGTTGCGTCAGTCTTATTTTTTTGGCTAAAAATTACTATTCAAGTATCAGTTAATACCAAATCCGGTTATCAAAATAGATTAACGTAGAGACGTTGCAGGCAACGTCTCTACTGGGTTTTGTTGGTTTTAATAACTCTACTTTTTAAAGCGGATTTGGTATAAGTCATTTATTTTCGGCAGAAACGATTAAACTGTGAGAAGGCTGTTTCCTGTTCCCTGACGCTGACACTCCTTTAGGGTTAAGCTATAATCTCAAAGCCCGCGAAAACGGGCTTGGTTTGTATAACCCCAGGGTTGAGACTGAGGGAATTTGAAAGAATGAAACAACCCTGAGTTAGTTATTGTCAATCAAGGATTAAATGACCGTTCTTTTACCTGCGATTATTCCTGTTGCGTTTATTATTTTTATTGGCTTTATTGCGGGTAAAACCCTCAAGCTTCAACAACAAACTCTCTCTCAATTAACTGTTTATATTTTAGCTCCTGCTTTGGTGGCAGATAGTTTATATACAACAACAATGTCCGCCGAAAGTGCGGCTAAATTATTGTTGGGAGTATTTATTATTGCTGCTGTGCTTTATTTATTAGTGTTAGGCGTTAGTTATTGGCTTAATTTATCATCCCTAATTCGGAAAAGTTTAATTGCCACCACCTTACATCCTAATAATGGTAATATGGGACTCTCTTTAGTGGATTTTGCCCTGGGTTCTGGGGGCTTAGATCGCGCTATTATTTATATGATTGGTTCCAGTATTTTGTTATTTGGCATTACGCCCGCTATTTTAGCAGGTAGTAGTTTAAAACATAGCTTAGGGGTGGTTTTTAAACTGCCTTTAATTTGGGCTATGATCGCGGGTTTAAGCCTGAGAGTCTTACAAATTAAACTGCCATTTAACTTAGGTGAAGGCTTACATCTATTGGGAGTAGCTGCAATTCCTATTGCTCTATTAATACTGGGAATGCAGCTTGCTGATACTAAGTTTAAAGTTAGAGAATTTGAATTTGCTTCCCTTAATTTACGCCTAATTATAGCTCCTTTGATTGCTTTTGTGACTGGAAAATTAATTAATTTAGAAACTTTAGATTTACAAGTTTTAATCCTACAAAGCTCCATGCCCACCGCCGTTAATACTTTAGTTTTAGTAACAGAATTTGGGGGTGATCCGCCTCTAGTTGCTCGGACAATTGTTGTCACAACTTTGCTGAGTTTTTTAACCTTACCTATGGTATTATGGTTGTCAACTAAATTATAAATGCTGTAAAATTTATCTAGACTCAAAAAGCTGTAAAAATTGAGACATCATTATGGAAAAACTCGCCCAAAATCACTATCCTCTCCATGAGTTAATTAAACAGCGTTGGAGTCCTTTAGCTTTTAATTCTCGTCCCGTTGAACCCGAAAAAATTGGTAGCTTATTAGAAGCCGCTAGATGGGCTGCTTCTTGTTATAATGATCAACCTTGGTTTTTTATTATCGCTACTCAAGATCAGCCTAAAGAATTTGAAAAACTGTTAAATTGTATCGTAGCAGCTAATCAGAAATGGGCTAAAGATGCCCCAATTTTAATAATTTCTGTGGCTAGATTGTCCTTTAAACACAATAATAAACCCAATCGTCACGCCCTTCATGATGTGGGTTTAGCGATGGGAAATCTAACCTTACAGGCTCAATCTTTAGGGTTATTTTTGCATCAAATGGGAGGGTTTGATCAAGAAAAAACTAAGGAAACTTATCATATTCCTGAAAACTATGAACCAGTTGCTGCGATCGCCATTGGGTATCCAGGGAATGTTAATCAATTAGAATCAGATTTACAAGAGAGAGAATTATCTCCGCGAAATCGTAAACCCTTAGCAGAATTTGTCTTTCAGGATGATTGGGGAAATTCTTACTTTTAAATAAGCAAAAGTGCTTCCCCCAAAAGAAGAGTAGAAGCACTTATTAGAGGAATCAAACAACAATTTTGACAGAAAAAAAACTTAGAAAGGACAATCATCCTCATCATCTAATTGCATATCCCATTTAGCGGCTAAAACTTGAGTTACCATTGCTTCTAAAGCAGCAGCATCAAGGTTAGAATTACTATCAGGTATTGGGGAAGAATGGGTAACAGGCATCAGCCTTAAACGGCGGTTATCCTGAATTAAATCAAAATAGGTTGCTTGAGTGTCTGATCGCTGAAGTTGTAGATAATCGAAACTTTGAACATTAAGATAAAGAGAACGATTCGCTACAATGGTCGCTTGCTGGGGATCACTAAAAACTTCAACAATCCACCCCTCTCCTTCACTTTGTAACTGTCCATCAAGGGTATGAATATAACGCACCCGTCCGAGATCGTTAAGGATGCGTTTTATATCTTCGGCATTAATAATAATCCCAAAGTCAATAATGCAGGGAGCGGGAAATGGGTGTGAGGTATGGTCGTGACTCATAAGAAATTGCCTTCAAGCGCGACTATCTTGGCCAGTCTGGAGTTAAGATCCCTGGTCTTTGATTGGCCTGTAAGAGTGATTAGGGCTATGACATAATATTAACCTAATATTCCCTGGGGATTTCTTAAAGTTTGAATAAATTATGAAAAAAATAAGTATTAATGCTCAAAAAAATTCAGAACAAATTTATTGATTCCTTAACATCTCTGTTAGGGGCGATTACTTTTTACACAATTCTGCCCTTACCTCCCCATTGGCCCCTAAAATTTCAACGCCTGGCCCGTTGGGCCCCCCTCATTGGCTTGGGGTTAGGGGGAGGTTTAGGATTAGGAGATGAACTCTTAAAATTGATCGGGTTTCCCGTCGGGATCAGGAGTGCATTAATTATTGTCCTAGGGATTGCCATCACAGGGGGATTACATTTAGACGGGGTGATCGATAGTGCCGATGGTTTGGCCGTTACTGATCGCCAAAAACGGTTAATTGTCATGGAAGATAGCGTGACTGGGGCCTTTGGAGTGATGGCAGGGGTGAGCGTTATCGTCCTAAAAATCTTGGCCTTGGGGGAAATCTCTGATTATCGTTGGTGGGGGTTAATGGTGGCAGGTGGATGGGGAAGATGGGGACAAGTGAGCGCGATCGCCTTTTATCCCTATCTTAAACCCACCGGAAAAGGGGCCTTTCATAAACAACAAATCCGTCTCCCCCAAGATCTCTGCTGGGGGTTTCTCGCTTTGTGGGGGATGAGTGGACTATTAGCCTGGTTAAACCCTGATTTATGGGGATTAGGGGCGACGATGGGACTGATGGCAATGGCGATCGCCTTGGGGGTTGGCGCATGGTTTAATCAACGTTTAGGGGGTCATACCGGAGATACCTACGGTGCCGTAGTAGAGTGGACAGAAACCCTAATTTTATGTGTTTTAACCCTGGTATTTAGCGAGTGACAGGGCGTAACCGCGTCACCTTTAAGCGAAAATTGCCACTTCCCCTTTCCCCAAAGGCCCGGACACGGATGATATATTTGCCAGTTTCCGTAATCCGAGAAAATAACAGAGAATTGGTACTGCCATCAGGGCCATCATCATTTTCAGCGATGGTTGTGCCATCTTCTCCGATCAATAAAATAACACTATCAAATTCCTCTGACATGAGATCGATGGCCACTTGATCCCCCTGTTCGAGATCTACCAGATAATCTTTAGCAAAGCCTCCTTCTCCCGTGGGAATATCCTGAGTAGTCAGGCGATCAGAGACTTCCGCATCAGATTTAAGCGGGATCGGATTATAAAGTCCTTGCTGTCCTCGGACGGGTAAGGCCGTAAGTCCCACAACCAGAGAAAATAAAGCGATCGCCAGGCCATGAGAGGAAGATTTACCAAACAAATAGGTCATAAAATCTATAAAATGATGCGTAAACGGACTCCATTATAATCACAAGTTCCCGCTTAGAATCAGGGATCTTATGAAATCCCAAGAACAGGCAACATACTTTTACCTATCCCCGTCTACTGCAACCAAACGCTCTTAAGATTCTCATCGGAATCGTTTCATTAAATTCAATTTAAAATCGGAAAAGTTCTTACTTGAGGAGATTATGACTGCTGCACGCGATTACTCACCCACACCATCCCGATCCCGTTCATACCGTCGAAGAAAACCCTTGGCCCCCTCTGAGTCTTCTCAGTCTTTCCCTCGCCCTTCCAAGGTAACTCCCCTCCCCAAAACCTCTCAACAACTCCCCTTAGCCCTCCAGTTTCTCTTATTGGTACAAAAAAGTTCCACCACCCTTACCTGTTGTTTAGTGATGATCACCCTGGCCGTCTATGGTTGGACAGTTTACGCACCGACTCTGTGGACAAAAGAATTTTCCAAACTCAAAACCTTACAACGCAACGAACGTCAACTTGCCTCGACAAATGAAACCTTAAAGAATAAAATGGCACAACAAGCCGAACAACCTGGTTCTGGCTTAACTGAACCTAACCCCAATCAATCCCTGTTTCTGGCCCCAGCTGAGGTTCCTAAGATAAGTGTTCCTGTCACCCCAGCTTCCACCAAAGCACAACCCCTCATGCCAGATTCTCCCATTGCTTATTAATTGGGGGAGGGGAAATCGGCAATCGGAGGAGTTGACTCAGTTAAAATGGGCCAAACCATTGAAGTTGGCTAAATTGTCTCTAACTTCTTACTTCTAGCTTCTACCTTCATCCCTACTCCCCACACCTGAACAGGCCATGCGTAACTCTCGCTTTAAACAACGTCCTAGTCGTTCAAACCGTCCATCCTCTCCCAAATCTGTCCCTAGGGGTCGTTTATCGCGGCCTGTTAGGACTAAACCCCAACCCCCCCAAAAAAATCAACCGACTCCCTTACCAAAATTCCGCTTATTAATGGTTTGGGGGGTGCTGGTTGCTGGAATGTTGGGTTTAAGTTGGAAAATTTATCAGTTACAAATTGTTCAATCTCCAGAATTAAAAGAAAAGGCTCGTTCACAACAAACTGTTAATATTCGCCCCTATATTCCCCGACGTTCCATTATTGATAGTGAAAACAATATTCTAGCAACCGATCGCCTCGAATATATTCTTTATGTCCATCCGATTCAATTTAAGCTGCCTCAAGCAGAAGTGGCAGGCCAATTAAGTCCTATTTTAGAAAATAAAACCCCACAACAACTCATAGAACGATTCAAAGAGCGTAAAACAGGAATTCCTCTCGCACGGGGATTAACGGAAGGGGTGGCGGAACGGATTAAGGCCCTAAAACTTGATGGGGTAGAAGTCAATGAAACCTATCGTCGCTTTTATCCTCAGGAAAACGTGATGGCCGATGTGGTGGGTTTTGTGGACAATGAACGACAGGGCCAAGCGGGAATTGAATTAAGTCAAGAAAAGCTGTTAGAACGGGATTTAATGAGTCTTTATGTGCAAAGAACGGCTTTGGGTTCGATCATACCCAATTCTCTGCCTTCGGATTTGCTCAAATCCAATGATTGGCGGGTACAATTAACTATTGATATGCGCTTACAGCGGTCTGTCCGTTCTGCCCTACAACAACAGTTAAAGAAATTTAATGCTAAACGGGGGGCTGTCATTGTAATGGATGCAACGGATGGTTCTTTGTTGTCTTTGGTCTGTGAACCGACGTTTGATCCCAATCAATTTTATAAGTCTAAGGTAGAATTGTTAAAAAATTGGACAGTGAGTGACCTTTATGAACCCGGTTCGACTTTTAAACCGCTTAATATCGCCTTGGCCCTAGAAGCAGGGGTAATTGAACCGAATACAGTTATTTTTGATTCGGGTTTGGTGACAGTTGATGGCTGGAATATTTTCAACGCATCTAAGACAGGAAACGGCTCTATTAGTATTGCTGAGGTGTTACAAACCTCTAGTAATGTGGCTATGGTTCAGATCATGCGACGGTTGAATAAGGAAGATTATTATAAACGCTTACAAAAGCTAGAAATTAATCAAAAAACAGAGATTGATTTACCTGGGGAAGTCGCAGGAAGATTAAAAAATAAAGATATATTTACTGAGCGTTCTATTGAAACGGCAACGGCTTCTTTTGGTCAAGGTTTTTCTTTAACACCTATGAAGTTAATACAATTACATGGGGCTTTGGCCAATGGAGGTAAATTAGTGACTCCTCATCTGGTGAAGGGTTTAGTCGATGTGGAAGGAACACTACACTGGAAACCGAATTATGAGACAAAACAAATTATCTCCCCGAAAGTGACGAAAGAAGTGGTGGAGATGATGGAAACTGTTGTTAATAGCGGGTCAGGGGAAGCCGCAAAAATTCCTGGCTATCGTATTGGAGGGAAAACAGGAACGGCCCAAAAAGCGGGGCCGAGGGGGGGGTATTTGCCTAATGCCAAGATTACGAGTTTTGTCTCAATTTTGCCGATAGAGTCCCCTAGATACGTGGTTTTGGTGGTAGTGGATGAACCGCAAGGAGGCAATACCTATGGGTCAACAGTGGCCGCTCCTGTGGCTAAATTGGTGATTGATACGTTAATTTCTTTGAAGGGAATTCCCCCCTCGAAATAATACCAAATCCGGTTGTGAAAACCCACTTAAAGGTAAGAGGGGGAAGTGTGGGAAGTGTGGGGGGATAAACACCAAAAATCACAAGGGGGGTCTGGGAACCGGATGTTGAAAAAACCATAACTCCGAACTCAGGTCATTCGGAATCCTTGCTAAGATGATGATGTAAGGCCTGAAGTCCTAATAGATAACTTTGGGCCCCAAATCCAGTGATCTGTCCAATGGCGATCGCTGCAATATAGGAATGATGGCGGAAAGATTCTCGCTGATAAATATTGCTCAGATGGACTTCCACCGTGGGAATTTTTACCCCCAACAGGGCATCCCGTAGGGCAACACTTGTATGAGTATAGGCTCCCGCATTGATTAAAATTCCTTGATGTTTCCCCCAGGCCCCATGAATGGCATCCACTAAGATTCCTTCATGGTTTGATTGCATTGTGGCTAAACTGACGTTTAGCGTATTTGCTACCTCCGTTAAACGGCCATTAATCTCATCCAGAGTCAGAGAACCATATAGACCAGGTTCGCGTCTTCCCAACAGATTCAGATTCGGGCCATGAATCACCAGAACACTTAACGGTTTTAACCCTTTGTTCGACACGAAGAATTTCTCAACTTTAGCGACGGCGTTGACGGTCATTCACAGGAATTGGAATTAACTCTGGTTCCGGTTCTGCTTGCGGCCCTAACAACGTCTCAATGAGTTTTTGGGCCCATTCTTTGAGTTTTTCGAGAACTTTTTCCAAATAGTCCATCAGACAGACGGCTCCTCTGATACGGTGGCTTTTCTATGATGGCTTGTCACTGCTAGAACAGACACAAACATAGATTTGTATCTATCGTTACTATATCAGTTGTTAGAAATGACAAACCTAGCTTGTAAACGAGTTTATAGATACATTAAGTTTAGCACAAGGTTTCTGAAGATGGGCAAAAATTCGAGATTTTCTTGTTCGTCCTTAACTTCCCTCTCACCTCTAACCCTTTGTTTATCTGCCTTATGGCGACTGGGGCTAGACAAGAATAATCTTATTAAAATATCCCTTGAAACTAGGACTATTTTTAAATGCTTAAGAAACATTTTTTCCCTAAGACAAGCAAATTACAGGCGCACAACTCGGCTAATCCTACCGTTACTATCATTCATTACTATACAAAAAAGTAGTATGGTTTGTCAACCCCTTGCTCTCGTTTCTTAATGAGAATATTTATCATATTTTTTGTTCATAATGAACATTTTTTGAGGTATTTTGTATTGAATATTACAGTTTTTGGGGGTAAAAATAATATTTAAAATACAAATATGTTACAGCTTGATTGATTATTAAATATGACGGGCCGTTTGTTTTAGTTCAACATCTACATAGCTAATAAAATTTCCTTCTGTCTCTAATAGCATATGAGCTTGCTCAGATTCATAATTTTAACTTAACCACTATCTAGAATAGAATAAAGTTTAGTAAGGTGGGCATTGCCCACCCTACCCATTAATTTGCACAAGCAGTACAACTATTATCAGACTCTTTAAAATCGTCTTTTTGTACCGTTCTGACGTAATAAATAGCTTTACAACCTTCTTTCCAAGCTAACATCAAACTATCAAAAATATCCTTAGCGGTTAAACAGCGTTCCGGTTCATTAGGGAAGTAAACCCCTTGATTCAAATTAAACAATAATTCCATGGAAATTCCCGTATCTATCCACTGTTGAATAGTTGCCACTGCTTTAACTACTTTTTGTTGATCTAAGGTCTTATTTTCGTGATAAAACCAAAATGAATCATTAATAAATGGGGGGGCAATGGGAACTGTACCTTTGGCCCATTTATCATAGAAGAAACGACTATAAACGGGGAGAATACTTGCTGTACAACCTTGCACTAATGAGGAGGAAGTATTCGGTGCGATCGCGGTAATATGGGAGTTACGAATTCCGTAAGTTTTAATATCTTCTGATAAAGTTAACCAACGGTCTTTTTGATGAGCATTTTCTAAGAACCATTCAACAGGTTTTGACCCAATTAATTTACCCAAACTCCAATCACTTCCACCGAAAGCATTATAAGCCCCTCTTTCTTTTGATAACTCCATAGAAGTTTGAGTACACCAATAACCGACTTCTTCAAATAATTGGCTAATTTCTGTTAAGTGATCATAGGTTAAACGCCTTTTAGCTAACCAGTCTGCTAACCCCATACAGCCAACCCCAATGGTGCGATATTCATTATTATGACGCTTAGCATCATCAAAGGGAGGGTTAGTAATATCAATGGTATTATCGAGAATACGAACTGCTATGTTACATAAATAATCAATTTCTTGATCCTCAATATTGGCCAAATTAAGACTTACGAGGTTGCAACAATGACTATGTTTTCCTGGGGATACATTTGAGAAGCTCTCAGTGCAAAGGTTCACACCAGGAATATAACCAACGTGCTTATTAGGATTTGCTCTATTTATAGTATCTTTAAAAGCCAAATAGGGCATTCCTGTTTCCACCTGCGATCGCATGATAGTTTTGAACAATTCACGGGCATTCACTCGCTTATACAGTGTAATTTTTCTGCCTAATTCTGCTTCAATTAAGCCATAAGCTTCTTCAAACTTTTCGCCCCATAATGACCCTAATTCAATGCCCAAATTGTTACGAACTTCGTAAGGATCAACTAACGTCCATTCCTGCTTATTTTCCACCCGACGCATGAATTCATCGGTCAAAATTAACTGAGGAAAAATATCATAAGCTTTCCGTCTTTGATCCCCATTTTCTGTCTGTATTTCCAAAAATTCTGGGACATCTAAATGCCAAATATCCACCCCAACGGTGACGGCCCCGGCCCGTCTTCCTCCTTGGTTAACGGCGATCGCCGTATCATTCAAAAGTTTAATCCAAGGAATAACCCCCCCAGAG